>CAZLHT010000390.1:0-1509 GCA_964559185.1 uncultured Natronomonas sp. | reverse complement strand
CCGAGGAGATCGAGGGCGGCGGCGTCTCCGGCGGCGGCCACCTCGTCGTCGGCTCGATCAAGTTCGTCGCCGGGATGCGCGAACCCGTCCTCGACGCGCTCGTCGAGAAGATGGAGGCGGCCGAACTCGACGAAGAGCTGCGGAGTACGCTCCTCAGAGACGACGACTGAGCGCCGTCACCACTGACCGGCGGTCACCCCTCCGTTCGGCCGACGAACTCGCCCGGATCGCCGTTCGCGACCGGGTTCGGATACGCCGACACAAGCGTCGCGTTCGCGGATCCCTCCCCGTCGACAGTTCGCCACCACCGACCCCGGCTCCCAGCGCACCCGCTACCGACAACACGACGAGAATTGCGACGGTTCGGCCAACAAACACGCGGTGAGATGGCCCCGTTCCGATATGAAAAGGGGCGCGTCAGTGCCGAATGCCCATTTCGGCTCAGGTGCCCGCGTCGCGGGCGAGCTCGGCTTCGCGCTGGACCGTGTAGGCGCGGTCGTCGTCGTATTCGGCGGCCGCCTCGAGTGCGCGGTCGGTCCCGATCCGGACGAGCGCCCACGCCGCGGAGGCGCGAACCTCGTGGGTTTCCTCTTCGTCCGCCAGCCGATCCGAGAGCGGTTCGATCGCACGGGTGTCACCGATTAGTCCGAGCGACCGCGCCGCTACCGAGCGGACCGTGGGCTCGTCGTCGGCCATCGCGTTGGCTATCTCCTGGCTCGCCTCCTCGCTGCCGATCTCACCGAGCGCGCGGATCGTCACCTTCTGCAACGGCGGATTGCCGCTGTCGACGAAGTCGACGAGCGTCTCGACGGCCCGTTCGTCGCCGATCTTCCCGAGGACCTCGATCGCCCCCTGATCCCGTCGCTGGGCAAGCTGTTGCATCGGCTCGAGAGCCTCTTCCGGCCCGAGCCGCCGGAGGGCGTCGATACAGTTCTCCTGCATGAAATCCGAATCGAGGTGATCCAGCGCCATGAGGATCCGCTCGGGATCGTTCTCGGCTTCGGCGATTCGGACGACGCTCAGCTCCGGGGGGAAGTCCTTGCGGTTTTCGGCGGTCAATCGATCGTAAAATCCCTCTCGGGTGAGCTGCTCGGCGATCATGAGATCGCTCCACTCCTCGGCGTCGTCGAGTGCTGATTCAAGTTTGTCGACGATTTCGAGCAGAGCGGCGATGGTGTCGGCGTTCTCGTCGGCGTCGAGGCGACCGTCTGCCGCCGCTTCCCCGACGCCGTCGATCGCGGCGGCGAGCGCGCTCTCGTCTTCGCCGTCGCCCTCGTCGATCTCGAACGTCCCGTCGAGTTCGTTCTCCGCGGCTTGGAGAAACTCCTGAACGGCCGTTCGAACCTCGGGGTTCCCATCCCGCGTCCAGCGCGTCTCGCGTATCCGACTGGCGGCGTCGGACGCGCCGCTCCCTACGTCCGCTCCATAGGGCCCGCGCGCTTCTTCGATTCCGTCCCTGATCGTTCCGAGTCGGTCTTCGAGGGGTTCCGTTGGATCTTCGGGCGCCTC
>CAZLHT010000389.1:0-1533 GCA_964559185.1 uncultured Natronomonas sp. | reverse complement strand
TGGTTCATCGCTTCGAACTTCGCCTTCGCATACGGACAGTGATTGCAGGTGAAAACGATCAACAGGGCGTCATAATCGTCGAATGACTCCAAATCATACGTCTCGCCGTCGGTCCCCTCGAGTTTGAACTCGGGTGCCCTATCGCCGTGATTCAACAGGTCGGATTCGGATTCGAGTGCCACCATACGAGTCTGTTCGTATTCCACGGACAAAAGCTATCACGTCGGGATAGCGGATGGCTACCCCTCGAACGTCGTCAGAAAGACCGCGACGATCGCGAGAGAGATCCCGACGATTTTCCGCACGGTCACGGTCTCTTCCAGCAAGACGATGCCGACCACTGAACTCCCGACCAGAAACAGCCCGAAAATCGGGACGACGACGCTCACGGGTCCGGTCGAGAGCGCCCGATAGTACGCGATGATACCGACGGCGAGACAGATTCCGGCAGCGTACATGTAAATCGCGTCCTCGTGCGTCAGTGTCGAGACAAGCGGCCGATCGGTCGCGACGATGAAACCGAGGGCCACGAGGACGAGGATGCCGTTCGTCACGAAGACGACGGTGTCGGCCGGAAGACTCCGCATGGCGAGCGAGGCGAGCGGCGCGACGAGCGTATAGGCGACGAGGGCGACGAGCGCATACCAGATATAGTGCATACCTACGGGGCGATCGGCTCGGAGAAATCCGTTCCGATATACGACGGATCGAAGCCGTCCCGAAACCGTCAAACCCGAACAGGGTCAACGTAGCGATGGTAAATGACACTCACGAAACGGATCATCCCCTGCATTGACGTCGATCTGAACGACGACGGGAAAGCGGCGGTCTACACCGGCGTAAACTTCGAGGATCTCGAGTACACCGGCGATCCCGTCGAACTCGCGAAAAAGTACAACAAGACCGGTGCCGACGAGTTCGTCTTTCTCGACATCACCGCATCGGCAGAGGGAAGAGAAACCATGCTCGACACCGTCTCGGCGGTCGCCGACGAGTGCTTCATCCCGCTCACCGTCGGCGGTGGCATCCGGACGGCGGACGACATCAAAGAGACGCTGCGCGCCGGCGCGGACAAAGTTTCGATCAACACCGCCGCGATCGAACGTCCCCGGTTGATCGGCGAGGGGGCGAGCGCTTTCGGTAACCAGTGTATCGTGATCTCCGTCGACGCGCGGCGGCGCTTCGACGGGGACGGCGAACACTACGTCGGGGTGAACGGCGAATCGTGCTGGTTCGAGTGTACTATCAAGGGCGGACGGGAAGGGACCGGCATCGACGCCGTCGAATGGACTCGCGAGGCTGCCGAGCGCGGCGCCGGCGAACTGTTCGTCAACTCCATCGACGCGGACGGAACGAAAGACGGGTACGATATTCCGCTGACTAAGGCGGTTTGTGAGACTGTCTCGACGCCCGTCATCGCCTCGTCCGGCTGTGGATCACCGGCGCACATGAGGGAGGTGTTCACCGAGGCGGGTGCGGACGCGGCGCTCGCGGCGTCGATCTTCCACTTCGACGAGTACTCTATCGACGAGA
>CAZLHT010000388.1:0-1549 GCA_964559185.1 uncultured Natronomonas sp. | reverse complement strand
TCGATGACCCGTCCGAAGACGGCGTGTCTGCCGTCGAGGTGCGGCTGTGCGCCGAGCGTGATGAAAAATTGGCTGCCGTTCGTGTCGGGCCCGGAGTTGGCCATAGAGAGGATACCCGGGCCGTCGTGGGTGAGATCGTCGTGGAATTCGTCTTCGAACTGGTATCCTGGACCGCCGCGGCCGGTCCCAGTCGGATCTCCACCCTGAATCATGAATCCGTCGATGATTCGATGAAAGACGACGCCCTCGTACAGCGAGTCGCCGCGGATTTCGTCGGTTTCGGGATCCTTCCATGTGGTGGTGTCGGGCGCGGGATCCGCGCTCGCGGCGGGGTCGTGGCGAGCAAGTTCGAGGAAGTTTTCCACCGTCCGTGGCGCACGCTTTTCGTACAGTTCGACCGTGATGTCGCCGTGCGTAGTTCGGAGCGTAACGGTCGGGTTCTCTGAATCCACGATGTCTCTGTCGTCGCTCATACGCCCCTCTGGGACGGCCGCCGCAAAAGGCTGCCGACTCCCGCTTTCGGGACCTTTTCGGATGTAACAGAAGCCCGTCTACGGAGAGAGCGCCTCGAGCGTCCGCCGGCGCTCTGTTTCGTCCATTCCGTCGAAGAAACCGATCTGGACCGCGTCCACCTCCTCGATCGCCTCGAATCGTTCGATCTGCGCGTTGGCCTCCTTGGGCGTCCCGGCGGCGACGATTTCCTCCAAGAGCGCGTCGGGAACGGATTCAATGGCGGCCGCCTTATCGCCGTCGAGCCACGTCTCTCTGACCGTCTCGGTGACGTCTCTCCAGCCGGCTTCGGCGATGGCCTTCCGATAAAACGGACCGTACAGTGCGATCATAAAGGCGATTTGCGTACGGGCGTGCTCGCGTGCCGTTTCGCCGTCTTCGAGCGCACAACTCCGGATCGTATAGGCTACTCTGACGTCGTCGACGTGTCGGTCGCCCAGATTCGTACCTCGACGGAGGTTCTCAATCCGATCGAGAAATTCGTCGTAGGGAAGGAGTTGCGGAACCCATCCGTCGGCGAAGCGCCCCGCCAGTTCGGTCGCTTTCGGTCCGAGCGCGGCCACGTCGACCGGGGCCGGTTTCGCCGCCGGCGCACAGTCGAGCGCGAGTCCGTCCGGAGTATATATTTCGCCGTCGTATCGCAGCCGGTCGCCGGATTGAACCCGTCTGACGATTTCGATCGACTCCCGAATCCGACGAAGCGGCCTATCGAAGGGGATCCCGTGCCAGTTCTCGGCGAGCGCCGGCGAGGACGCCCCGAGTCGGAGACGGAACCGGCCGCCACTCAGCTCCTGCATCGTCACCGCCGTCTGTCCCATGAGGGCGGGCGATCGAGCATACGGCGAGATCACGTCGTTCGTGATCCCTATCTCTTCCGTTTCCCGTGCGAGAACGCCAAGCACCATCGGAACGTTTCGGCCGGTCGTCTCTCCCGTCGTCAAGAACCCGTATCCCAGCTCTTCGGCGTATTTCGCAAGCGAACTGATGTCGGAGAGCTCGTCGTACTGTCCGAAGGGTAGGACCACGTCGCGGCTGCAAT
>CAZLHT010000387.1:0-1549 GCA_964559185.1 uncultured Natronomonas sp. | reverse complement strand
GTCCCGAAAAACTGAGCCGGAGACTCACCTCCGACCTCGAAGCAGTTGCCACGATCGAACCGCCCGCTGGAGTGCGGTGAGGTTGCTCGCGATCGCGAAGAAGACCAGCAGCCACCCGACGATCGTCAACCCGAGATAATCCGCACGAATCCACGCCGCCGCGATGCTCACCCCGCCGACGAGCAACAGGACCTCGATCCTCGTCACGAGCCCCACGTACATCCGACCGAGCCCGACGGCCTGCGCCTGCGTGCCGAGATAGGCGTTCAACAGCACGCCGGCGATCGCGACGATCCCGAGGTCGTAGCGGCCGACGCCGGTCACCAATCCCCCGAGGATGACCACGTCGGCGTAGCGATCGACCACGTGATCGAGAAAGTCCCCCTCCGGCGTCGCGCTGTCGGTCCGGCGCGCGAGGGCCCCGTCGAGCACGTCCAGAAAGCCGTTGCCCAGGACCAACGTACCGCCAACCAGATACCACAACGAATCGTCTCCGGCGATCGCCAAGGCGAGGCCGGCGGCGACGGCGATTCCCATGGATCCGATCGTCACCGCGTTCGGCGACAACCCGAGCCGATCGGCGATCGAGACGAACGGGGCGATTGCCCGATTCGAGATCGATCTGAATCTATTGAGCGTCATCTGCTCGGACACTCCGCGGCGACTCCGTTCTCTCCGTTCGAACCCGTGATCGGAGTCCGGGGCATGGTCGAATACTATCGCGGACCCGGTAAAAACTAGCCATGTCCGTAAACGATCTCGATTCCGCGTCGATCGGTGTCGGCTCGAACGTCGACGATAGAAGCGGTTATTGACAACGAACGAGGAGAACGAGGTATCATGGCACCCGGATGGACGATAGACGAGAAGCGACACGCTGGGGAGGAGCACCTCGACGCCGAAGAGGCCGCTCGATTCGACGAGAAGTCGCCGTTCGACCCATCCGAAGAGATAGACGCGTTTTTGGAGTTCGCTCCGACCGGAGCGGAGACCGTCGTCGATTTCGGAACCGGAACGGGTGTGTTTCCCCTCGCCGTCGCCGACCACTGCGAGCGCGTCGTCGCGGTCGACGTCTCCCCGTCGATGGTGGATATAGTGCGCGAAAAAATCGAAGCGACCGGGGTTCAAAACGTCGAGGTCGTCCACGATGGATTTTTGAGCTACGACCATCGCGGCGACCGTGCCGCGTACGTCTTTTCGAAAGACGCACTCCATCATCTCCCCGATTTCTGGAAAGTGGAGGCGCTAAAGTCCGTCGGGGAAACGCTTGTCGACGGTGGGATCTTCCGATTGCGGGACTTCGTCTTCTCGTTCGATTCGCGAGAGAGCTGTACGGCGATCGAATCGTGGCTCGACGAGAAGCGATCGACGCCGTTCACCGACGAGGAACTGCACGTTCACTTTCGGGAGGAGTTCAGTACATACGGCTTCCTGCTCGAATCGATGCTCGAGGAGGCCGGCTTCGAAATACTCGACGCCGCCTATACAACCGACTTCTACGCCGAATACACCTGTCGGTGGTCCGATTCGACCGAGTAGGCGTTCCCGT
>CAZLHT010000386.1:0-1566 GCA_964559185.1 uncultured Natronomonas sp. | reverse complement strand
GTACGGGTTCGGCGACGTGCTCTGACCGTCGAAATGCGAATGGAGGTCCGGTCCGATCGAGCCCGTCCGCTCCCCATAGACGTACCGGCCGGCCGCCGACATCGTGGCCTCGGGATTTCGGGTCACCTTTCTCCGGACCGACATCGGACCGGATTCCGATGGCTTCGAACGCACGTTGAAACGTCGACGAGTGCGGCTACGAACACGTTCTCGCCCACGATCACATCTTCGGCGTCGCGTCCTCACACGACGTCCTGTGCGACCTCCGGGACGCCGATTCGTGTGAACACACCCCACATCCTATGGGGATGGCGGGACGAGATGCGGTATGGCTCTCCGACCCGGCGATCCGGCCCCCGAAGTCAGCGCACCCAACCAGCACGGCCGGCCGGTCAATCCCGACTTCGAGGACGTGACCGTCGTCTACTTCTACGTCGAGGACGGGACGCCGGGCTGTGAAACACAGACCCTGCAGTTCGAGCGCGAGGCGGACGTCTACGGGGAAGCCGGCGTCTCCGTCTTCGGTATCTCGACCGACAGCGTCGAATCCCACCACGAGTTCGCCGAGACGCACGGCATCACGTTCGATCTCGTAGCGGACCCCGACGGTGAACTCCATGACGCTTTCGACGTAGCTCGAGATCACGCTGGCCGCGCGGAGCGGACGACATTCGTGATCGAGAACGGCGAGATCATCGAGACGTATGAGGGGGTAAATCCCGACGGTCACGCCCGCGACCTGCTCTTCGAACTGTACGAGGACGGCGTCGTGAACCTCGATATTTGATCCGGAGCATCCCCTGAATCTCGGAAGATCATGGCGCTCGAACGTCGTGTTCGAGCGTCCCCACGCCCTCGATCTCGATTTCGACGGTGTCGCCGTCCGAGAGGGGGCCGACGCCCGCCGGCGTCCCCGTCGAGATCATGTCGCCGGGGTCGAGCGTCATGTATCGAGTTATCTCCTCGATTAGTTCCGGCACCGAGAAGAGGAACTGCTCTCTGGAGGACGACTGTTTCGTCTCTCCGTTGAGCCGCAACGAGATCGACGCGTCGTCGGGGACCTCCTCCGGCGTCGCAATCACCGGTCCGACGGGGGCGGCACCGTCGAACGCCTTGCCGCGGATCCAGTTCTGTTCGATTCGTTGATCGTCGCGGTTCGAGACGTCATTGACGCAGGTGAATCCCCTGACGACATCCATCGCGTCGGCCGCGTCGACGTCCCGACACTGTTCGTCGATCACGACGCCGAACTCCGCCTCGAATTCGACCGTCTCCTTTCCTCTGGGAAGTGCGATCGTGTCGCCGTGTGCCGCGACCGCATTTGGCGGTTTGAGAAACAGCATCGGACGATCCGGAGGCTCCATCCCCGCCTCCTCGGCGTGGTCCGCGTAGTTGAGTCCGATGCAGACGATCTTCGAGGGATCCGTCGGCGAGAGAACAGAAACCTCCTCGAGCGCGTACGTCTCGCTGGCGAAGGTTATCCGGTCGTCCTCCCAGCGGCCGGTTCGAACCGCGCCTGCGGGGTCGCGGAATCGGACGAAGTGCATACGCGATCGTGGTCCGGGA
>CAZLHT010000385.1:0-1569 GCA_964559185.1 uncultured Natronomonas sp. | reverse complement strand
GGGGGATCACCATCTTTTCCCCGGACGGCCGTCTGTACCAGGTCGAGTACGCGCGAGAGGCGGTCAAACGAGGGACGGCGTCCATCGGTATTCGAACCGAGGATGGGGTCGTGCTGGTCGTGGACAAACGCATCCGCAGCCCGCTCATGGAGCGAACGAGCGTCGAGAAGATCCACAAAGCCGACGACCACATCGGCATCGCCAGTGCTGGACACGTCGCCGACGCCCGCCAACTCATCGATTTCGCGCGGCGACAGGCACAGGTCAATCAACTACGCTACGACGAGCCGATCGGCGTCGAGACGCTGACGAAGGCCGTTACCGACCACATCCAGCAGTACACGCAGGTGGGCGGTGCGCGACCGTTCGGTGTCGCCCTGATCATCGGCGGCATCGAGGACGGCGAACCACGGCTTTACGAAACGGATCCCTCGGGCACCCCCTATGAGTGGCAGGCGCTCGCGGTCGGGGCCGACCGCGGCGATATTGAGGATCACCTCGAGGAACACTACCGGAAAAACCTCGCCCTCGATGAGGGCGTCGACCTCGCGCTCGAGGCGTTGGCGTCGGTCAACGACAACGAACTCACGCCTGAAGGGATCGGTCTCGCCACCGTCTCGGTCGGCGAAGAGGGATTCGTCCAGTTCTCGGACGAGGAGATCGAAACACGCCTCACGGAGGCCGATCTGCTCGCCGACAACTCGGACGACTCTGCCGACGGGGACGAAAGCGCTGAATAATCCCGAGCAAGGATTTCCAGATCATCCGAAATCGTTCGAGCCCGGGCAGCCGTTTGGCAACACCTTTTATCGCCCGCCCCCCGTACCGTCACGTATGATATCGCTTGACGAGGCTGTGACGGCTCGACTCGAATCCCACGGCCAGCGATTCGAAGCGCTCGTCGATCCCGACGCAGCCCTCGCGATCAAACGTGGGGAGTTCGACGGCGAACTTGAGGACGTTATCGCCGCCGAAGACGTCTTCGAGGACGCGGCGGCGGGTGATCGACCGCCGGAAAATTCGCTCGTCGAGGTCTTCGAGACGACTGATCCGCTTGAGATCATTCCCGAGGTGATACGCCGCGGCGAGATCCAGATCACGGCCGAACAGCGGAGAGAGATGCAGTCCCAAAAGCACAACCAGCTCGTCAACGAGATCGCTCGAAATGCGGTCAATCCGCAGATGGACGATGCCCCCCACCCGCCGGAGCGGATCGAACGTGCGCTGGAGGAGGCCGGCTTCAGGATCGATCCGATGGAACCCGTCGAAAATCAAGTCGATGATGCTCTGGACGCGCTTCGACCGGTGATTCCGATCCGCTTCGACGAGGTCGTCATCGCGACACAGATCCCTGCCGAATACGCCGGTAGCGCTCAGGCACAGATCAGACAGTTCGGGGAACTCGAACGCGAGGAGTGGCAATCGGACGGTTCGTGGGTCGGCGTGCTCCGGTTTCCGGCCGGACTCCAGAATGACTTTTACGACCTCGTCAACGAACACACGAGCGGCGAGGCCGAAACGCGAATCATCAAGGACGAAGACGAGCTCGGGGCGCACTAGTGTCGATGT
>CAZLHT010000384.1:0-1580 GCA_964559185.1 uncultured Natronomonas sp. | reverse complement strand
GAGACTCGCGCGCCAATCCACCCGTAACCGGCTCATCTTACGCCATCGTGGTGAGATCTTCGACGAACGACGATTCGACGAAGACGACGATGTGGTCGCCGGTCAACAGTTCGGTATCTCCGCGCGGGGCGATCAGCGTCCGGTTTCGAGTGATCGCCCCGAAGACTAACTCGCCGCCGATTTCGGCGGCGATCTCGCGGACCGTGCGACCGACGAGTTCGCTCGAATCGCCCAACTCGAGTTCGAGCACCTCTGCCTGGTCGTTTTCCAACACGGCGATGTTTTCTGCGACCCCCCCGTGGGTGAACCGGGTAATCTCCTCGGCCGTGACCCGCCGGGGATTGATCGCCACGTCGATACCGATCTCCTCGAACAGCGTCACGTACTCGCCGTTGTCGACCACCGCGACGACCCGGTCCGTTCCGAGTCGTTTTGCGAGCACCGAGACGAGCAGGTTCCGTTCGTCGCTGTCCAGCGCCGCGACGACGATGTCGGCCTCGTTGACGTGTTCTCGGGCGAGAAAATCGGTATCCGTGGCGTCGTGTTCCATCACGAGCGTGTTCGGCAACTCCTCCGCGAGCCACCGTGCTCGCTCGGGATCCTGTTCGATGAGGCGGGGAGAGAGACCGCGATCCTCGAGCAATCGTGCGGTCTGATAGCCGATTTCGGAGCCGCCGATGATGACGATTTCGTCGGCGTCGCCGGGGGTCGAGCCAGGGGCGAGATCGTTCGCGAATGCCTGAACGCTTTCGGGGCTCCCGATCACGACCGCTCGGTCCTCCTCCTCGATCACGGTGTCACCGCGCGGGAGGATCATCTCCTCGCCCCGGAATAGCCCTGCGAACGTCAACGATTCGAACCTGTCTGCCTCGGCGACCGTCTGTCCGGCCACCGGGCTGTCAGCGCCGATTTCGAATTCCGCCATCTGGACCAACCCGCCCGCGAACGGATCGACGTCGACCGCCGAGGGCAATCCGACGACGCGGACGATGTTTTCGGCGCTCAAAAGGTCCGAACAGACCATAAAATCGACGCCGAAGGCGGATTCGGTCAGTTCCCACGTCCGGAGATACTCGACGCTTTTCGTTCGCGCGATGGTGAACGGATCCGCCATCGTCTTCGCCGTCTCGCAGGCGACGAGGTTGGTTCGGTCGTCGTCCGTGCTGGCGATGAACATGTCCGCCGTCTCGATGTCGGCGTGTTCGAGCGTCGAAAGCGAGGCTCCGTCGCCGGCGAGCGTCATCACGTCGAGTTCGTATTTCAGTTGCTCGGCGCGCTCGGCGTCGATGTCGATGATGACCACATCGTGGTCTGCGGCGAGGTTGTCCGCGATGGACGTTCCCACCTCGCCCGCTCCGACGATGACGATCTGCATACCGACCACATCTCGGGGGTGCCTCAAGTGGGTTACTATCCGACCAGTTCGTTCGTCGGTACACTCGATCGACGGCTTCGACACCGTTACTTCGGCGCGAGAACGCTACGTTATCGACATCCCCCCCGATGTCGAGGGGGAGCGAGAAAACCGCTCGGGGGAGACCCCGCTTCGGTACACCCCCGACACATGCAAACCGGCCCCC
>CAZLHT010000383.1:0-1582 GCA_964559185.1 uncultured Natronomonas sp. | reverse complement strand
GGGACATCGAGCGGGTCGACACCAACAATGCCCGCGGCGGGATGTGTCTCGTCCTAGGCGAGGGAATCGCCCAGAAAGCGCCGAAGATCCAGCGCTACACATCTCAGCTCAAGGAAGTCGACTGGCCGTGGCTCCAAGAGCTCATCGAGGGGACCTACGAGAAATCCGAGCACGGCTCGGGATCGAAAACGGCAGATCATGCCGGGGCAGAAACCGAGCCGGACGTCGAATCCCAGGGGAGCGAAGATGAGCCTCTCGAGGCCGCTGGAGGCGACGAAATTGAGGCCGGAGGACCCCCGCGTCCCGAGCCGAAACGGAAGTTCCTCCGGGATCTGATCGCCGGGCGGCCCGTATTCGGTCATCCCTCCGAGGAGGGCGGCTTTCGGCTCCGATACGGCAGAGCCCGCAATCACGGCTTTGCGACCGCGGGGGTCCATCCGGCGACGATGCACCTCCTCGATGACTTCCTCGCGACCGGCACACAGATCAAGACCGAACGACCCGGCAAGGCGGCGGGGGTGATCCCCGTCGACACGATCGAGGGACCGACGGTCAAACTCGCGAACGGGGACGTCCGACGGATCGACGACCCCGAGGAGGCGCTGACGGTTCGAAACGGCGTCGAAGAGATCCTCGACGCGGGCGAGTACCTGGTCAACTTCGGCGAGTTCGTCGAAAACAACCACCCGCTGTCGCCGGCGAGTTACACGGTCGAGTGGTGGCGGGACGATCTGGCGGCGGCGGGCGCGGACGTTCAGGCACTCGCGGACAACCCGAGTGTCGATCTCGAACGGCCGAACGCAGAGCAGGCGCTCGCGTGGGTCGAAGCGTACGACACGCCGTTGCACCCGAAGTACACCTACCTGTGGCACGATCTCGACGTCGAACGGTTCGAGGCGCTCGTCGAGGCCGCGAGTGCGGGCAGTTGGGCCGAAGCTGACGGGGCGAGCGAGAGTGAGCGAAGCGAACTCTCCGAGAGATCGAGCGGTGAGGGGAACGAACCGCGAGGGAGCGAGAATCGAACGACGCGAAATCCCCGGAACGGCCGAGAGGGAAGCGATAGCGACCCGCGAATCGTGATCGAACCGGCGGAAGCGGGCAGCCAGCGAACGCTCGTCGTTCGAAACACCGACGCGGTCCGCGAGGCGCTGGAGGTCCTCCTTGTCGAACACACCCAGGGCGAAGAGACGCTGACGATTCCAGACGCGGTGCCGCTGGTTCGCTCGCTCGGACTCACCGACGAACTGGAGCGAACCTGGACGGAACTCTCAGCAGCGGCCTGCCGGTGGGACGGCGGCGAGAACGCGGTGGAGGCCGTCAACGAGGTCGCCCCGTTCGAGGTCCGAGAGCGCGCGCCGACGCGGATCGGCTGTCGAATGGGCCGACCGGAGAAATCCGAAAAGCGCGATCTCTCACCCGCCGTGCACACGCTGTTTCCGATCGGCGAGACCGGCGGCTCCCAGCGGAACGTCGCCAAGGCCGCGAAACACACCGACTCGATGCGCGATACCCCCGGAACGTTCGAAGCGCAGATCGGACGCCGACGGTGCCCCGTGTGCGAGACATCGACGTTTCGGGGGCG
>CAZLHT010000382.1:0-1592 GCA_964559185.1 uncultured Natronomonas sp. | reverse complement strand
CGCGGCTTTGATTCCGACGCCCGCGTCTCGCAACTCCTCGACGTAGACCGGTTCGACCGTCGTGCCGATCTCGACGTCGTCGCTCGTCGTCTGGCCGAGCGCGCGGACTGGCGTTCCGTCGACGTCGAACTCGACGATAGCGAGCGTGTTCGGCTCGCGCACGCCAGGGGGCGTTGCCGTGCTCGTTGTCCACGTCAGCACTTCGCCGGTGTACTCGCTGAGATCGATCGTCTCGGTCGGCTCAGAGCCGTCACGGCCTCGTGGGTGCCCCGGGTAGCTGATCGATCCGTCCTCGTATCGGTATGCTTCCATCGTCATGGTTTCGCCTCGAAGATCGCCGTCGTCACGCAGTTTCCGAAGCCGCCGACGTTGCAGGCCAGGCCGGTCTCGGCGCGGACTTGCCGGTCGCCGGCCTCGCCGACAAGCTGTTCGAGGATCTCATAGCCCTGTGCGACGCCGCTCGCGCCGAGGGGATGGCCTTTCGACTTCAGCCCGCCGGAGGGGTTTATCGGAAGTTCCCCGGTGAGTCTCGTTCGGCCGTCCATCGCGTGTTCCCACGCTCGGCCCTTCTCGGCGAAGCCGAGCGCCTCCATCTGGAGGAACTCAAGGATCGTGAACATGTCGTGTAGCTCCGCCACGTCGATGTCGTCGGGTTCGAGGTCGGCCATCTCGAATGCCTGTTCGCTGCTCTCGACGACCCCGTTCATCGTCGTGGGATCCTCCCGTTCGTGAACGACGTGCGTATCGGTCGCGCCGCCGATCCCGGAGACGATCGCGTAATCCTCGGCGTACTCCTCGGCCACCTCGACCGGACAGAAAAGCAACGCGGCGCTGCCGTCCGTGACCGGACAGAAATCGTACAGTCGGAGCGGATCGGCAATGATCGGGCTGTCGAGTGCCTCCTCGACGGAAATCT
The DNA here is from genome assembly GCA_964559185.1 of uncultured Natronomonas sp. Classification (GTDB taxonomy): domain Archaea; phylum Halobacteriota; class Halobacteria; order Halobacteriales; family Haloarculaceae; genus Natronomonas. Next base: position 676 of record CAZLHT010000382.1, on the reverse strand, counting down.
CCTTTCGGAACTGGTCGTTCTCGTTTCGCGTCCCATTCTCGAGGTTTTTGACCGCGACCTTTGCGAGGCTCTCCCGAGGTGCATCGAAACGATCCAGATACATTCGAGCGGTCAACCCCGCGAACGAGGGGAGCGTCACGCCATGTTTGTACTCCGCCGGGTGGGTGATCGACGCGATGATGTCGGTCGCCTCAGCAGTCGAGCGGTGTGTCATCTTCTCGCCGCCGACGAGCAGCGTCATCTCGCTCGCGCCGGAGGCGATCGACTGCCAGGCAGCGTAGATGCCCGCCCCGCCGCTCGCGCTCGTCTGGTCTACCCGCTGGCTGTAGGCGGGGACCAGACCGAGATCGTGCGCCAGGGCGTTCATGATCCCCGTCTGTCCCTCGAACTCCCCGCTCGACATGTTCGAGATGTACAGGTGCTCGATCGCCTCCGGCGGAACGCCGGCGTCGGTCAGACACCCGCTCCCGGCCTCGGCAAGTAACTCGCAGATCCACCCCTCGCGCCGTCCGAACTTCGTCATCGACCCGCCGATGACCGCGACTTTCTCGGGCATTGTCCCCCGTAGGAAACGGGGATGGGTAAAACTACGTGTCTGCGCCGAGCGGATGACACCGAATCCGATCGCCAACGATCCCGATCACCTGGGAAGTCCTACAGGAACCGTCGAAGAACC
>CAZLHT010000381.1:0-1612 GCA_964559185.1 uncultured Natronomonas sp. | reverse complement strand
GCGTCCCCGCGAGCCAACGCTGCGGCTTCCCGCTCGCTCACGTAGGAATCCGGCTCGCACGGCATGACGGACACCGACCGCAAGTCGGCGCTGGAGCTTCCGTCGGGCGTCTCGATGCGGCATTCGAGCGAGTCTCCCTCGAGGAACCGATCGCGATCCAGCGCGCGAAAGACGGTCGCCCGGTGGGTGGCCTCGCTCCCATCGGGGTAGTCGCCGTCCGCGTATCCGCCGAAGTCGCCAATATACTCCCACGTCCCGTCGATCGTTCGTAGCGAGAGCCGATGGTCGTAGAACCCGAATTCGTTTCCGATCATCCAGAGGTCGAATGCGTCGTCCGCCTCGAACCCGTCTCCGGCATCGAGGGTCGCCATCGACGGATACAGGAAGCGATCGCGGGCGACCGTCAGCGTGTTGGCCGAGTCGCCGTCGATCTCGACGCCGTCAACGTTCGGAACGAACGGATCGAACCCGCTTCGCGTCGGGGTGTACCCACCGCGAATGTACCAGCCGAGGCCGGCCGCCCCGGAGTCGAGCGAGGCCCGCAGATTCATCCGCATGGCCTGCTTGCTCGGGGTGTGGTTCGGGTTGATGGTGTGACTCTGTCCGATGTAAAACACGGGTCGGTCACCGAGGGCGGCCCGCGTGTTCGAGATCAGGTTGCGGACGGCCGCGTTGGCCGGTTCCGGCCCGACGTCCTTCTCGTACCAGCCGCGGTAGAAGTCGACGAAGCCGAAGTCCGGGACGGCGTCTCGCCGTCGGAGGCCCTGCGCCAGCGACTCGAACACTTCGGGTCGCTTCGAGTCGACGATGTACGGAAAATGGACGAAGAGACCGACGTCGAGCGCATCGTTCGCCGCCTCGACGGCCCGCTTTTGCGCGTCGAATATCTCGGGGCCGAACTCGACGAGGTTGTCGACCGCCGCTTCGTTCCAGTCCCCGCCCTCGACCCACTGGCCCAGGACCGGCGCCTCCTGCCAGAGGACGATGCGCCCGCTATCGAATAATTCGCCGTGAACGCGCGCCACCTCGCGGAGCTGGTCGAGGAGCGTCTCGCGGGCGTCCCTGTCAGTTACGAACTCGGCGGCCGGGAGTTCGGTCAACAGCCCCACGTTGAGCCAGACGTCCAGATCGAACTCGCTCGCGGCGACCATCGGCGGTCTGAGGGTTTCGGCGAGGGAATCCTCGATCGAGCGCGGTTGCACGAACACCACCGCGAGGTCGTGGCGACGCGCGAACGCGAGCAGGTTCTCCCGCACTGTGGCGTCCTGCCACAGGTAGGCACCGAGCCAGAGGAAGTCTTCCCCGCTCGTCGGCGGATCGCCGAGGGGAGGCGAGTCCTCTTCCGACCGCTGCTCGAGGAGCCGGCGGAGACCCACGTATCCGCCCGCCAGTCCGGCTCCGACACCGCCCGCTGCGATGAAATAATCGCGACGTGAGAGGCGGGAACTGCCGGTACTCGTCTCCTGTGGCGAATCATCGGCCATGATTTTCGTGTTGGGTAGCCCGTCGAACGCCGAGATCCGAGATACTGAGTCGGAACACGTTCCCTATCGATGTCCCCCCGCTTGATGGTTTGCCCGGCAGTGGCCACAGCGTCCAACTGACGAGCGAG
>CAZLHT010000380.1:0-1620 GCA_964559185.1 uncultured Natronomonas sp. | reverse complement strand
CGAGTGAGCTCTACGTCGAAGCCACGCGCAAGTTGAAGTCGCTCGACGTTATCGAATCGCTGTACACGTCTAGCGGGGATCACATGTTGATGGCCGAAGTTAGGGCCGCCGACGGCGATAAGGTCGGCGAAGCGATTCAGGAACAGATACTCTCTATCGAGGGCGTCGAGGCCGCCCATCCCTCGTTCCTTCAGGAACGACTTAAATAATCATTCGTCTTCGCATCGCTCAATAGCGCCGATGTCGAACGTTTCCGATACCCATAGACGCGTTCGAGGGGGCAATATCGACGAATCGCGGATAGGTTTATACGGATCGAATGATCCTCTCGGAGTATGTCGTATGACTGTTCATTTCTCGATTCGATTCCGATCGAGGGGACGGTCTCGTTCGAGATGTCCGCGCGCGAACAACACGCGACCGACTGGGTCGCAGAGATTACCGAGATTGGGGTTACCCCCGACGCGGTAGTGTGGCCCGAGTCGACGGCCGACGTCTCGACGGTACTCGCCGCCGCTAACGAACGGGCCGTTCCGGTGACCCCGTACGCCGCGGGGACCTCACTCGAGGGGAATCCTGTACCGCTTTTCAAAGGGATCAGCATGGACGTGACGAAACTGAACGACGTCATCGAGATCCGACCCGACGATTTTCAGATCGACGTCGAACCCGGCGTGATGGGCACAGCCGTCGACGAGACTGCCGGCGAGCACGGGATGTTCTTCCCGCCGATGCCCTCGTCGGCAAACCTCTCGACGATTGGCGGGATGATCGTCAATGACGCCTCCGGAAAGAAGACCGTCAAGTACGGCGAGGTCGCAGATTGGGTGCTCGAACTCGAGGTCGTCCTCGCCGACGGCTCCATCATCGAAACCGGAAGCAAAGCGGTCAAAACCTCCTCGGGCTACAACCTGAAGGATCTTATCACCGGTAGCGAGGGGACCCTGGGCATCGTGACGCGAGCGACGCTGGAGTTGGCGGGGCTTCCGGAACAGATCAAAGGCGGTCGCGCGGTGTTCGAGTCGATGGACGACGCGGCTGCGGCCGTGTTCGATGCGATTCGGTCCGGCGTCGACGTCGCGAAGCTCGAACTCGTCGATCCTCTCGCGGCCGACATGGCGAATCGGTACCTCGATACGGGGCTACCTGACGGATCGATGCTCTTCTTCGAGTTTCACGCCAACCACGGGATCGACGAGGAGATCGAATTCTTTCGAACGGTGCTCGAATCCCACGACGTCGAGGTGTTCGAGGTCGCGATCGACGACCGGATGGACGAGCTGTGGCGCGCCCGCGACGATCTTGCTTTCGCCGCAGAGCATTACGACGACGATCTCTCGCCGCGACATCCTGGTGACGTGACAGTGCCGATCAGCAGATATCCCGAGATCATCCGACACGCAAAGGAACTGGCCCAAGAACACGAGATACCGCTCCCCTGCTTCGGCCACGCCGGCGACGGCAACCTTCACTATCTCGCCCTCGTCGATCCCGACGACAGCGGGATGATTCGAACCGCGGAGGAAATCTACGATGACATCGTCGATCGAGCCCTCGAGTACGGCGGTACCGCGACCGGCGAACACGGGATCGGCATGGGAAAGCGGCGCTTTCTCGAAG
>CAZLHT010000379.1:0-1643 GCA_964559185.1 uncultured Natronomonas sp. | reverse complement strand
CCCAGATCGGCGGCCTCACGTGACGTCACCTCGTTGCGACCGCTATCGAACGGTCAAAGTTGGCTGGGACTGCTACACACACCTGAACGGGGTCATTAGTACACGCCCCAGTATCGATCGGGGATAATTATTAGAAACATCACACCGAAGGCCGCAGCGTATGCAACTCGGAGTACTCACTGCGCAGCCGTTAGGACACATGGACAGATCGGACGCATTCGCGTTCCTCGAATCGCTCGACGTCGACGCGGTGGAACTCGGTACCGGCGGACTGATCGGCTCCGATCACGTCGACCGGCGCGAACTGCTCGACAGCGCGGAGGCGCGAGCGGACCTCGAGGCGGATCTCAGGGAACACGACCTCGAAATTTGCGGGCTCGCCGTTCACGCCAATCCGCTCCACCCTGACGACGAACGGCGCGAGCGCGTCGATACTGAGACCCGCGAGACGATCCGACTGGCGGCCGAACTCGACGTAGACCGGATCATCACGTTCTCCGGTCTTCCGGCCGGCGGACCCGAAGACGAGGTCCCCAACTGGGTCACGTTCCCCTGGCCCCAAGAGCACTCGGAGGCGCTGGAATACCAATGGGACCGCGCAGTCGACTACTGGAGTGATCTCGGGGCCTACGCGGACGAGTACGGCGTCGACATCGCCATCGAGATGCATCCGAATATGCTCGTCTACGACCCGGTCGCCATGGTCGAACTCCGGGAGGCGACCCACGAGCGGGTGGGAGCGAACCTCGATCCCTCGCACCTGTGGTGGCAGGGGATCGACATTCCGAAGGCGATCCGCTACCTCGGGGACCACGACGCGATCCACTACGTCCACGCGAAGGACGTCCGAGTGTACGACGCTAACGCGGAGATCGAGGGCGTGCTCGACAACAAGGGATTCGACCGGGAGGAGGAGCGCGCGTGGATGTTCCGGTCCGTCGGCTACGGCCACGACGAAGACGCGTGGCGGGACATCATCAGTACACTCCGGCTCGTCGGGTACGACGACGTCCTCAGCATCGAGTGGGAGGACGGCCTCGCCGAACCGACGGAGGGCCTGGAGAAGGCCGTCACCATGCTTCAGGACGGCCTCCTGCGCAAACAGGCGGACGTCGACTGGGTTCCTGAGTAGGTATCGCACTCTCATCGTCGACGACGATTCGTGTCGTCGAGACCGGTCGCCGATAGATTATATATGTATCGAACATGATGTATGGGTAATGACCGATTCCACGTCACGGGGGAAAAAGGAGATTCCAGACGGGACCCGTCCGACGGCGCTACTACAGAGCGTCCAACAACTCACCGGGGTCGGTGTGTGGGAGTACGACGAGGCCGCCGACGAGACTTGGTGGAGCGATCAGGCGAGAGCAATCCTCAGTATCGACGCCGACGCTCGTCCGTCGTTCGACGAGGTCGCCGAGCGGTTCAGCGACGAGGACCGCGAGCGGGCGCGGGAGCTCGTAAAACAGGCATGTGAACGCGGCGAAGCGTTCGAGACCGAGGTCGGATTCATCGACGGCGGAACGATCGAGCGGTACCTCCGCATCTGCGGTAAGCCGCACCGATCCGAGTCGAGAGGCGACACCCTTCACGGAACGGTGCAGAACGTCACGGACGCGAAACGCCAAGAGCAGCGGATC
>CAZLHT010000378.1:0-1648 GCA_964559185.1 uncultured Natronomonas sp. | reverse complement strand
GGGCCGAACGCGGTGCGGTCGAGGCCGCCGGAATCCACCACGCCAGTCTCGACACAGTCGCCAATCAGATCGCGGGGGTGCTCATGGGATTCGGCGAGTTGTCGGCGGCCCGGACCTACGAGATCCTCACCCGCGCGTATCCGTTTCGAAACCTCACGAAGGAGAAGTTCAAAGCCGTCGTGAGAGAGCTATCGAGTAATCGCGTACTGTGGCTCGACGAGGGTGACGACCGGCTGGAGAAATCCGGGGGCACGTGGCAGTACTTCTATGCGAACCTCTCGATGATTCCCGACGAGGCGAACTACACAGTCGAGGATATGGCCTCGGGAAATATCGTCGGAACCCTCGCGGAGCGGTTCGTCGTCACCTTCGCGAGTTCCGGCGAAACGTTCGTACATCGGGGGGAGATGTGGCGGATCACCGAGATCGACGAGGAGGACGAGGCTGTGCTGGTTTCACCGATTGAAGACCCGACGGGTGAGGTTCCCTCATGGGTCGGCCAGGAAATCCCGGTACCGTACGAGGTGGCCCAACACGTCGGCCGGACGCGGGCGGAGATGCGCGGGCGGTTCGACGAGGGCGCGAGTCGTGAACTGCTCGGTCGGGCCCTCGCCGATCGGTTTCCGACCGACGAACACACAGCGAGCGAAGCGTTGGATCCGGTCGAACGCCACGAGGGGCCGATACCCTCCCGAGATCGAATCGTCGTCGAGGGGTTCGGTCGAGAAATCGTCGTCAACGCCGCATTCGGTCACACGGTGAACGAGACGCTCGGACGATTACTCTCGGCACTCATCGGACAGCGAACAGGCGCGTCCGTCGCGATGGAAATCGATCCCTACCGGATCGAACTCGAGGTTCCCTCGGGAATTACCATCGGCGACATCGTCGAAATTTTGGAGACGACCGATCCAGAGCACGTCGCGACGCTCATCGAGTTGAGCCTGAAGAACGCCGAGACGCTGAAGTTCACGCTCGCACAGGTCGCCGCGAAGTTCGGGGCGCTCAAACGCTGGAAAGGGACGGAGTCGAGTCAGAACCGGTTCGGGAAGGATCGACTGTTAAAAGCGCTCGAGGATACGCCGATCTACAACGAAGCCGTGCGCGTCGTCCTCCACGAACAGCTCGACGCCGACGGCGCGAGCGAGGTGATTCAACGGCTCCGACGCGGCGAACTCGAACTCGAAACGATCGGTGGACGGACCGCGCTCGGTCGAGCTGGCCGGTCCTCGGGGCGAGAACTCCTTTCGCCGGAGAACGCCGATGCATCGGTTGTCGAAACCGTCAAAGCCCGCATCATGGAGGATCGCGTATTGCTCGCCTGTTTGCACTGTAAGGAGTGGGACCGCAGACGGACCGTCGAACGCGTCCCGGAAACGCCCGAGTGTCCCAAGTGCGGGGCGACCCGTATCGCGGCGTTGAACCCATGGGCCAACGAGGTCGTCGAGTCGGTCCGGGCCGAGACGAAAGACGACGAACAGGAAAAACGGATCGAGCGGGCGTATAAAGCGGCGAGTCTCGTTCAGAGTCACGGGAAGCGCGCGGTGATCGCGCTCGCGGCGCGCGGCGTCGGCCCGCAAAACGCCGCCTACATCATCAACAACCACCGCGAGGACGAGATGGACTTCTATCGGGACATCATCGAACG
>CAZLHT010000377.1:0-1653 GCA_964559185.1 uncultured Natronomonas sp. | reverse complement strand
GATCGCGCCAGTCGATGTTGGTCGACAGGCCCTTGTCGTGCATCATGTTCGTCGTGGGGGCCCCGACGCGGGATTTTTGGTCCTTCTCGGCGCTGTCGAAGGCGCGCCACTCGGGCCCGCGGTCGATCTCGTCCTCCTCGACGACGAGACCGCACTCGATACAGACCGTCTCGCCGTGCTCCGAATCGGCCGCGACTTTGCCGCCGCACTCGGGACAGCCCGTCTTCTCGTCCGGTTGTGTCTCGGTCTCTGCTTCGGTCTCGGACGTTCGCGTTCGCGTGTGTGTATGTTCGCTCATGCTACGTGGCGGGGGCTGCCAGGTAGGGAATCACCCCAGAAAGACCCGGTCAGTTATCGTAAATAAAAGACGGGCGAAAGGTATTTAAATACTTTGGTATTTTGACGGGGGAAGTCCGTTTTTCGACCGATCGTCAGATTCGGGTCGCAACGAATTTATCCGACTGTCGCAAATCCCCGTCGATGATCGAGCCGTTGATCCCCGGCGCTATCGTCGCGCTCGTCGCGTTTGTTGTCGTCGTCGGTCTGTTACGTCGTCGCGGCGGGAACGCCCGATCGGATACCGGCGCTCAGCGGGAGCGCGATCGCGCCCACAGTGAGGCACAAAAGCGTCCCCCCGAAGACGCCGCGCGCAAGGGCGAAACGTACGAACTCGTCGTCAAGGAGACACAGTACGATCGGGAACCGGCGGAGGTCCGGGGCACGATAAACGGACTCCAGACGTTCGTTCGCGAGATTCCTGAGCCGACGGATCGAAACGCGCTCGATGTCGGCGAGACGATCCGAGTACAGGTCACCGATTACGGGACCAGGGGAACGACGGCCCAGGCGCGTTTCGTGGGGCGAGTTCGATAGGAATCACAGAGCACGACGAGCGTAGCCGATGCGCTTTTGTCCGTGCCCGAGTGGGGTCCGGTATGACGATCGAGTTCGATCGGTTCACGCTCGCGGCCCCGACGGCGACGCTGGACGACGAGTCGGCCGCCCGCGAGTACGCCGACTGCGTGGAGTTTCGGATGGATCTCGCCGCGGATCCACGGGGAGCACTGGAGGCGTACGATGGCGAGTTGCCGCTGCTCGTGACGAATCGCGCCGACTGGGAGGGCGGCGAAGCGACGGCTGACGGACGGCTCGAGATTCTCGCTGACGCCATCGAACACGACGCGGTCGGCGCGGTTGACGTCGAACTCGCGGCGCTGGACGGCGGGCGTGGTGACGGACAAAGGGCGCGCGCACGGAAACTCGATGAGCGGGCAAGGGAGGCGGACGTCGCCGTCGTCGTCTCGACGCACGATTTCGAGAGAACGCCACGAGAAGCGGAGCTGAAACGGCTGCTCCGGCGGGCGTGTGAGTACGGCGACGTTGGAAAGCTGTCGGTCACAGCAACCGATAGCGGCGACGCTCTCTCCGTACTGTCCGCGACCCACGAACTGACCGAGGCCGGCCTGTCAATCGCGACGATGGCGATGGGCGAGGCTGGCCGCCACACCCGTGCGGTCGCGCCCGTCTACGGTTCGAAGATCGGGTACGCGCCTGTCGATCCGGCGAAGGCGACCGCGCCCGGGCAGTACGACCTCGCGACGCTCCGACGGCTCGTCGACGAACTCCTCACTTCTCGATGATCGATTCCTCGAC
>CAZLHT010000376.1:0-1659 GCA_964559185.1 uncultured Natronomonas sp. | reverse complement strand
CGAGAATCGCTTCTGGAGCGGCTCGGTCCGGATCAGGAGCTACACTCCACGTTCGGTACGGTCCGTCGGACGACCCGCGAGCGCCGGCTGCCGAAGGACGACGAAACGGTCTTCGACGCCCTAGACGAGCGCGGTATCCCACGCGAGTGGGTGCTCGGCGTGGATCCCGACAGGCTCGATCTCGTCCTGACCGTGACCGACCTCGAAGAGGGCGAGGTCTACGACGTCGAAGAGCAGGTCTACGTCCAAAAGACCGCGGTCGAAGAGGAGGAGAAGTATTCCCGACTGCAGGGGCTCGCAGCGCGAATCGAGGAGCTGGAAGGGGTGGACGGGGAGAAGCTGCGAGAAGATCTCACGGACTTGGAGTCGCGACTGGACGAAGCGCTGTCGGCGTGATCTACCGGTCCCGTCGCCCCCCGACCTCGGTTCGAGACCGACGGTAACGTTCGAGCTTCCAGCGGCGGTCGGTGTCTCTCCACCTCGCACCGGTCACAGCCTTTCGAACATCGCGTCACCGACACCGGCGACTGATACCGCTAAGGACAGGGCTTAACACGTCCCGGATCGGGAGTACATCCATGTTCGACAGAGACGACCTCTACACGAACGCGCTACACGCCGGACAGGAAGCCGATCCGACCACCGGATCCAGAGCACCGCCGATCTATCAGACGACCTCCTACGAGTTCGACGACGCCGAGCACGCGGCGAACCTCTTCGGACTCCGCGAGGTGGGAAACATCTACTCGCGGATCATGAACCCGACGAACGCGGTCCTCGAAGAGCGAGTTGCGACGCTCGAGGGCGGGATCGCCGGGCTCGCGACGTCTTCGGGGATGGCGTCGTTCGACCTCGCGACGTTCATTCTCGCCTCGGCGGGCGACAACATCGTCTCGGCGTCGTCGCTGTACGGCGGCACCTACACGTACCTGACGCACACCGTCGAGCGCCGGGGGATCGAGACTCGGTTCGTCGACACGCTCGATTACGACGCCTACGAGGAGGCAATCGACGAGGACACCGCCTTCGTCCACTGTGAGACGATCGGAAACCCGGCACTCGTGACGCCCAATTTCGACCGGCTGGCCGAAATCGCCCACGACGCCGGCGTCCCGCTGTTCGTCGATAACACCTTCGCGACGCCGGCGCTCTGTCAGCCGATCGAGCATGGGGCGGACCTCATCTGGAACTCGACGACGAAGTGGATCCACGGCTCCGGTACAACGATCGGCGGGGTGCTCGTCGACGGCGGGACCTTCCCGTGGGCCGACCACGCCGACCGGTTCCCCGAAGTCGCCAAACCGAACCCGGCCTATCACGGCATCAACTTCGCCGAAACGTTCGGCGAGGCCGCCTTCGCCTACGCGGCCCGGACGCGCGGGCTGCGCGATCTCGGCAACCAGCAGGCGCCGTTCGACGCGTGGGCGACGGTTCAGGGGCTCGAATCACTGCCGATGCGGATGGAGCGTCACTCCGAGAACGCGATGGCTGTCGCGGAGTTCCTCGCAGATCACCCCGAAGTCTCCTGGATTACCTATCCCGGCCTCGATGACCACGAGACGCACGCCGAGGCGACGGAGTACCTCGACGGCGGCTACGGCGGTATGATCACCTTCGGCCTCGAGGACGGCTACGAGGCCGGCCGCCAGCTCTGTAACG
>CAZLHT010000375.1:0-1696 GCA_964559185.1 uncultured Natronomonas sp. | reverse complement strand
TCGCCCTCGGATACGCGCGCTCGACGATTCCGCGTTCGTTGACGATCTGGACGAGGGCGGAGTGCGTAAACGTGTACTCGAGGCCATCGCCACCGGACGATTCGTTCTCGGATTCGTTACCTGACGCGGTTTCGTTCGTCGACTCGTTATTCGACGACTCCTCGTCTCGCCGAAGCGGGAGCCCGAACGTCTCATTGAGAACCGTTTTGGCCGCCTCGTTGTCCTCGGGACGGAGGTAATGCCAGTGTCCCGCGGCGGGGTCGATCCCTCGCTCTGCACTGTAGGTCCGAAGGGCGTCGGCCGTGTCACGGTCGGGATCGAACGTTACCGCGAGCAAACCGACGTCGTCCTCGTAGCCGCTCTCGATGGCGTCGTTCTGTATCCGCTCGAGGTGCTGGAGGAGCGCATCACACATGCCGTCCGGACAGGATCCGTAAAAGTACGTTATGACGAACGGGCGTTCGCCGACGAAATCGTCGCGGGAGACGGTCTCCTCCGCGATCGGATCGGTGAGCGAGAACGACGGGAACTCCTCGCCGTACGTCGGATACGAGTAATCCGCGTGTTGGGCTTCCTCTTCCGGTGGGTCGAGTATCGTATCCGGATTGGAGTCACCGCCGAGTAGATCACCGAGGCAGCCGGCAACGCTCGTGATCCCCACTGTCCCGAGCGAGCCGAGGTATGTCCGCCGTTCCATGTCTAGTTCGACGGAACCCGTAATCAAAGGTTCATTGGTTCGGTCGCCGAAGACATCCCGTCGGTTCGGTTTCCGATAAATCGACGATCGGATCCGACCGTTCGATCGGCGAACCAACAGGCGTTTTATCGCTGATACCCAACTGTCATTCAATGAAGCGCCGGGGTTTCCTCCGTGGAACAGCCGCGATCAGTGCCGTCGGAATCACCGGACTCGCCGGCTGTCTCGAGCGACTCGGGTTCAACGAGGAGTCCGCCTGGGCGAACCCGCCGCTCGTCGAGAACCGACCCGACGCGGTCTACCTCCCGGCATCGCGCGAGGAGATGGGGACCTACGGAACGGCGACCGACGGCGACTATGCGGCCGCGCTCTCCTACACCTTCCCCCATCGATTCTGGACCGTCGAGGCCACATCCGAGGGAAGATCGCTCGTCGAGGTCGACGCCGACGACAGTCTCCACCTCATGGTCACCGTCTGGGATCGCGAGACGCACACCATCCTTCCGGCGAACATGCGCCTCGAGATCTCGCAGGACGGCGATCCGGTCGACGCCGGCACGTCGTCGCCGTGGCCCATGATTTCCCAGCGGATGGGGTTTCACTACGGTGATAACGTCCAGCTCCCCGGAGAAGGCGAGTACACCGTTCGGGTCACCGTCAGCCCCCTCACCGGGATCGAGCGAATCGGTGCGTTCGGGGGGCGGTTCGAGTCCTCGGGATCGCTCGAGATCGACTTCGAGTACGCGCGGTCGGATATTCACGACCTCTCGTTCACGACGATCGCCGAGGACCGACGGGGGAGCCGCGAGGCGCTACCGCTGATGGACCACGGGGATCACGGCGGCGACGGTGGGCACAGCGGTGATGGGGGAGACGGTGATGGCGGAGGACACGGAAGCGGGGCCGGACAACCGCCGATGGGACAGGGCGTGGCGATCGAGGAGCTTCCCGGCGAGGTCCTCGAGCCCCAGCGCAGCGGTGACGCGACGTTCGTCGCGC
>CAZLHT010000374.1:0-1709 GCA_964559185.1 uncultured Natronomonas sp. | reverse complement strand
CGAGGGCATGGAGAACGCCGGACCGTTCCGCGAGGCGCTCGTCGACGCCGCCGCCGACGGAACGCCGCTGTTCGGGATCTGTCTCGGCATGCAGATGCTCTTGACCACCAGCGAGGAGGCCAAACGGGTCGGTCAGGGCGACGTACAGGGCCTGGATCTCATTCCGGGGACGAACCGTCGGTTCGACGAGGGGCAGAAAGTGCCACATATGGGCTGGAACGAACTGGACGTCGAACGGAAACACCCGCTCGTCGAGGGGATCGACAGCTCAGGATCGAACATTCCACGGGGGAACGGAACCGCTACAGACGGTTCCGTCGACGGCGAGTACGCCTACTTCGTCCACTCCTATTACGCCGCTCCGGACGACGAAGACGCCGTCGTTGCGACGACCGAGTACGGAATCGATTTCCCGGCCATTATCGCCAACGAGGACGGCAACGTCTTCGGGACCCAGTTCCACCCCGAAAAGTCGGGAGAAACCGGGCTCGGGATTCTCCGAAATTTCGTCGAATACTGCGTAGACTGATCGACGAAGTCGTCGAAACGACCGTCAGCCCACGTCGGGGATGATGTCTCGACCGAACGTCGAGATGAACCGCTCCCTGTCGTCGGTGTAGGCGGTCAGGAGGACGCCGTCGATCTCGGGAACGTCGGCGATCCGTTCCAGTTTCTCTCGACAGTCCGCCGGCGTCCCGGCGACGGCGAACCGATCGCGCAGGTATGCCGTCAGCCCGAGTTCCTCGACCAGTTGCCTGTTTCGCGTCTCGCCAAGCTCTTCGTGTTCGTGCGGGACGTACTCCGCTTGCAGCTGTCTGATCGGCTCTCTGTACTCATCGGGGACGCGCTTACCCTCCAGCGTGAATCGGAACGCGTGGTTCGCGCTGGCGGCGAGGGCCATCTTGATCTCGTCGACCGCCTTCGCGGTCGTCTCGCGAACGTTCGCCTTCGCGAGCACCCACGTTTCGATCTCGCCGGGGTCACGATCCGCCGCCTCTGCGCCGGCGAGGACGCGCTCGACGGACTCCCGAATCAGCTCTGGGAACAGCCCGCTTCCGATGAATACACCGTCGGCGACGCGTCCGGCCAGTTCGAGCGTTTTTGGTCCCTCCGCGCCGAGGAACACGGGAACGTTCGGCGTCCAATCGGAGCCCTCGACCCACTCGAGACGAATCGTCTCGTCGTCGTATTCGGTCGGTCGCCCCCGGGTGAGCGCCCGATGGATCGAAACGTGCGCTTCGAGATCCGCGAGGCGTGCTGGGCGCTCACCGATCGTCTGCACCGAGCTATCGCCGCTTCCCATCCCCAAGATCGCACGACCACCGGACAGCTCTTCAATCGTACAGATCGCGTTCGCCGTGACGGCGGGATGTCGGGTGATGGGATTCGTCACGGCCGGGCCGATCCGAATATTCTGGGTCGCGCCCGCGACGGTCGCGAGCGAGGCGTACACGTCCCGCCAGATCGATTGGGAGTCGCCGAGACCGACGAGGTCGAAGCCCTCTCGCTCGGCCAACCGGGCGTGGTCTTCGACGACGCGCGGCGCTTCAGGCGGGAAGAAGAGTCCGAACTCCATACGTCGCCGAGGGAGCTACCGGATAAAGTTCTTCGCCCCGGAGAAGGATCTCTCGAAGCGTTATTCACAAAGGGGCGTGTCGAAGGTTCAGAACTCGAGGTCGAACTGCTCGTTTTCCGTGACGGTGTTGAGC
>CAZLHT010000373.1:0-1717 GCA_964559185.1 uncultured Natronomonas sp. | reverse complement strand
CCTCCTCGTCTGCGTGCTCGTCCTCTCGTCGTTCTTCGTCGTCACGACCCTCGACACGACCCGAAACGCCGCCTTCGAGAACGAAGTCGAACGGACGCTTCAGGCCAGCGGCGCGACCGTGCTCTCACATTCGGTGTCGTACGAAACCGACCTCTTCTCCCGGACGCCGACCGGCGTGACCGTCGTCGTCACCGACGACTCGCCGGCGGTCGCCGGGCCGCTCCGCCAAGCGATACGCGAGCGAACCGAGTACGGCGTTTCGGTCACCGTTATCAGGGAAGAAGCGACGGTCGCCGAGAGCGAAGCATCGAACGGAAGGGACGCACCAGACGTCTCGCTCACAGCTCGTTCGTCCCACGTCTCGAGTGCGGATTACGCGTGACCGAGAACGAGAGTACGTGCGATTGCAGCTCGTCCTCGTCGGCTTCGTAGAACGGGGAATCGTACACCTTTTCGTGCAGGTCGCACCTCCGCGGTAAATCGAACAGCCCATTAGCTGCCACCACTTTTTCCATGGCAATGGTTCGCTGGCGACGGCTCATCTCGACGGTCGGCGACGAGCGCGTTGTTCTGGCGCTCGGCGGCCTCAACGTCCTGGGCGCCGTCGACCAACTTTTCCTCGGTGTCACTGCGACCGAGCCGCTGGGAGAAGTACTCACTAACGCGGTTCTCGTCGGCAGTGCCGGCGTGGCACTCCTGTACTGGGGGCTGACCTTGCCTCGGTCCGATCTCGAACCGGCGGTGTATCCCCGGATTGCGGGCTGGAGCCTCGGCGGGGCGGCGCTCCTGCTGCTGGTGGTGGTGTTCCTCGGTCTCGACCCCGGTGATTCGATCGCTCCATCGAGGGAGGTCGCCGAAATCGCCATCGCAATCGGGAGCGTCGGGGGCTACACGATCGGCAGAAACGAAGCGCGCGCCATCATGCGGGCCCGCGAAGCCGAACACCACAAACGAGAACTCGAAGCGCACCGACGTCGACTCAAACAGCAAAACGACCGCTTGGACAGTTTCGCCGGGATGCTCGCCCACGAACTCCGAAATCCGCTCCAGATCGTCCAGATATACCACCCGCAGGAACGGCCCCGAGACGAAGATGCCGCCGAGCAGGTCGAGAACGCGATCGACCGCATCGAGGAGATGATCGACGTTCTGCTCGTCACCGTGCGAGGGTCGGAGGTGAACATCGACCGCGAGTCGGTGGCGGTCGCTGACGTCGCCGCCGACTCTTGGGCGGATCTCTCGACGGAAGTGGAGGCGGCGGACCTCGTCGTGGACGCCGAGCGAGTGATTCGAGCCGATCCGGTCCACGTCGAACATTTACTCAGGAATCTCTTCCGAAACAGTCTCGAACACGGCAACGAGGATGCGGTCATTCGCGTCGGCGACCTTTCAACGGGATTCTACGTCGAGGACGACGGCCCCGGCATCCCCGAAGAGGTGCGAGAAGACGTGACCGAAGCGGGATTCACCACGAAGGCCGAGGGAATCGGGTTGGGGCTCACGTTCGTCGTGCGACTCGCCGAGACGTACGGTTGGCAGTGGAGTATCACCGACAGCGAGGCCGGTGGGGCGCGGTTCGAGTTCACCGACGTCGAGGCCGACTCGACGACGGCGGAGCGACGCCCACGCTGAACCGGCGGGACGAGCGAGACGATTCCTCAGTACAGCACGTACTCGACGAAGTATCTCGCCATCCCGACAACCCACGCCAGCAGCC
>CAZLHT010000372.1:0-1722 GCA_964559185.1 uncultured Natronomonas sp. | reverse complement strand
TCGACACGACCGAGTACTACGTCGTCTGTGCGAACGTCCCCGGCTCGTGTTACGGGTCCTCGGGACCTCCCTCGACGAATCCTGACACCGGAGAGCCGTGGGGAACCGACTTCCCTGCGGTGACCGTCGCCGACTGGACGCACGCCCAACGCCGCCTGCTCGATCACCTCGGGATTCCGCACTTGCACGCAGTCATCGGTGGCTCCGTCGGCGGCATGAACGTCCTCGAGTGGGCAAAGCAGCATCCCGACCACACTAACTTCGCCATCGTCGTCGCCGCGGCCGCTCGTCTCGATCCCCAGTGTCTCGCGCTCGATGCGATCGCCCTGCGGGCGATCACGACCGACGCGAACTGGAACGGCGGCAAATACTACGCTGACGATCCGCCGACCGAAGGGCTCGCGCTCGCCCGACAGATCGGTCACGTCATGTACCTCTCGAAGTCCTCAATGGCTGATAAGTTCGGTCGCCGCTCGGCCGGGATCGACGCCGGTCGAGAGCTGTTCGAGATGGATCCCGCGGCGGGCTTTTTCCCCTACCGAGAGGTCGAATCGTACCTCGATTATCAGGGTGAAAAGTTCGCCGACCGCTTCGACGCCAATTCGTATCTCTACCTGACGAGAGCGATGGACAACTACGATTTGGCCTCCGGCTACGAGAACGATACCGACGCGCTGGCGGCGTTCGACGGCGAGGCGCTCTTGCTCTCGTTTACCGGCGATTGGCACTTTACCGTCGAGCAATCCGAGGTGCTCGCCGAGGCGTTCCGGGCGACCGGAACCGATACCGCCCACCACGTCATCGATTCCGATCACGGCCACGACGCGTTCCTCGTCGAACCCGATCGGGTCGGCCCTCCCGTCGCTGACTTCCTCGAGGCTGGCGTTCGAGGCAACTCCGTCACCGACACTGGAGACGACGACGGCGACAAGTTCGCGCCCGTCCACACCAGCCTGTTTTCCGATTGAAACTGGCTCTCGATGACCTTTTGAAGGGGCCACGCGTATCGACGAGCAATGACGGACGAACTCCCCGAACGGGCCGTTCGGGCCTTCGAAGGCCACGACGCCT
The DNA here is from genome assembly GCA_964559185.1 of uncultured Natronomonas sp. GTDB lineage: Archaea > Halobacteriota > Halobacteria > Halobacteriales > Haloarculaceae > Natronomonas. The sequence continues at coordinate 651 of CAZLHT010000372.1, read as the reverse complement.
TCGAGTGGGACGGCGAGTGGTTTGCGGTGACGACGACGGCGTTCGACGCGCGCTCGACTGCCGCGGAAACCGACGGGTGGGCGCTATCGTACACCGTCGAAGTTCGCGCCCCCATGCTTTCGACCGCCGTCGAGGGATCGGTCGGTCCCCCCGTTGAGGACGGCTGGTTCGAAACCTACGAACTCCGGCTCGAGGACGCCGCGATGTCGCTCAGAGATCCGATCACGTTCGACCGCCACCGCGTCGTCAAGGAGGCCGGCGACGCCGTCGCGGTCTTCGAGTTTGAATTCGAGAACGCTGGCCGCGCTCCCGAGGTGGTGAAAGCGATCGCCGAGTTCGTCGAGGGAACGTACATGGAGGGGATCGTCCCTGGTTACGAATACGGGCCGCCGGTATCGACGCTGCTCTCACGGGCGCGACACTCCGATAGCGAGGGGGACCGCGGTCCGATGCCGTTATAAACGGGTTTTGACGCTGGCACCGGGGGAACTGACGATCAGAGGACCCGGTTCGCCAGCGACTCTTCGTCGTTCAAGCGAGCCGCGTTCTCCCTGACGAGCGTCGCGATCCGGTGGTAGTACGTCTCCGTCGCGGCGGCGGCGTGCGGCGTCACGATGACGTCGTCTATGTCCCACAGGGGCGACTCGGTCG
>CAZLHT010000371.1:0-1732 GCA_964559185.1 uncultured Natronomonas sp. | reverse complement strand
TCCGAGTAGCCGGTCTCCTGGTGCAACGAGACCTCGCCCTCGAGTCCGTAGGCCCGCTTGCGGATCACGACGAGCGGGATGTCGGTCTGAAGCGAGAGCGCCGTCGCCAGATGGATCCCCATCGCCTCGGGGGCGACGATCTTGTCGACGTCCAGGTCGACGGTGTTCATGACCTCGACGGTGACCTCCCGCAACAGGGCGGGGTCGAGCATCGGCACGCCGTTACTGATGGGGAGCACGACGTACTCGTAGCCGTCTTTGTCGATGATCGGCGCGTCGTCCAGTGACTCGAGGAGTCTCTCCATGGGGTCGGTTGGAGGAATCGGTCCAAAAGGGGTTCGTTCCGTCTCGAGGTGACGGAGGGTGTGATCGAGCGGAACCGGACGAAAAGCGAGATCAGAGGACGACGGCGTCCTCCGGAAGCCACTCGCGCTCGGTTCGCCTGGCGATCGGACTTTCCGGGATCAATTCGGGCGCCTCGATCGTATCCACGAACCGGTCGGGGTCGGGTTCGACGCGTTCGATCGCCGACGAGAACTCCGATCCCCGGCGGCCGAACGCGGCCGCGATACCGCCGATCTTTCGCGTCTCGAAGTCGGTCTCTCGCGGGTCGGGAAACGCCTCGCGGATGAGTTGCGCGCTCGCTTCGATCCGTCGGGCGGCCTGTTTCTGCGACCAGTGACTCTCGCTGTGGTAGACGTCCGCGTGCCTGGCCTCGAGATCGCACGCCGCGTGTTCCGGCGATTCGTACAGGACGGCGTTTTCGGTGACGTGACCGTTTACGAACCGGATGTTCACGGTGTTACACCGGGGATAGCGCAGGATGACCGGAAAGAACGTCCGCTCCGTGATGGTGAACATCTGCTGGAGGCGCCACAGCGCCTCGAGGAGGTACGCCGCCATCGCCGCGAGGCCGTCGTCTCGCCGACCGCTCGAGTACGCGTGCGCGACCGCTTCGTAGTCGTCTCCCACGGTGTCCCCGAGCGAGCGTTCGAAGCTGTCGGCGATCCCTTCGAGTTGCCGTTCGTAGGCCTCGAGAACCGACGTGTCGGGGTCGGCGATCAGCCGCGCTTTCCGCTCCTGCGCGTCGGCGACCGTCGACATGTTCCGGTAAAACGACAGTTCGGCCGCTTCGTTCGGCAGCGGGATCCTGATGGCTCGCCGGTGTAGTACTCTCGAATCCCCGGTAAACGGTGCGTCGTCGGTCATGAGCGAATCTGAGAACGCCCCAGTGTACCCCATGAAACTGCCGGTTTTCTCATAAAGATTGTGGCGTTCGGGAAGTCGCTCGTTCGATATCCGTTCGGGGTCGTCGAACGGCCGTATCCGCGCCCGCGAAGACCCCTACGAACCCTACGATCCTCAATCGTCGGCGCCCGACGGCTGATCACCGCCGGTCGAGAACGCGCTCCCGATCGTACCGGCGGTCCGTTCGAGGAGGAGACGGAATTGCCGCCGACGGTGGACCAGCAGCGTCAGGCCGAGAACAATGTACACACCGCTGAAGAGGAGGAGGACCTCGTAGCTCGAGAACGGAAGCTCGACGAAGTCCCGAATGAGAGCGAACTCGATCAGGACCTGCGAGGAGAACAGCCCCAGCATCACGAGAGCCTCCCTGACGGAAATTTCGAAGTTGACCAGGATGGCGATGGCGAAAAACGACTGCGCCGCCGTGAGCCAGATCTCACCCATCTGTTTCTGATCGAACGGCAGCGCCCCGTACTGACCCAGC
>CAZLHT010000370.1:0-1737 GCA_964559185.1 uncultured Natronomonas sp. | reverse complement strand
TCGGCGTCCCAGACCACCTTTTTATCCGTGGCCCGCCACCCCCGAGTATGGACGAAATCAAACTGGGTGTTCCCGAGCCGCTCCTCGAATCGCTTCCCGAGGACGGATCGAACGCCCGACGGGACATGCAGCGCGCCGTCGAGGGCTACAACGCCCGATTGGCTCGGGCCTTCGAGGCGGCCGGCGACGACGCCGAAGCCGCCGCTCGTGCGCTCGATCTGATCGAACACTTCGAGGACCGAATCGAGCGGTTTCATGGCTTCGTGCCGGAGCTCCGCGCGTGGGGACAATCGCCCATCTTCGCCATTGCCTGGCGGAACCTCTACGCCGATCTCATCGAACAGTGCTACGAACACGAGTGGCTGGCCACCCAACTGGACCGCGAGCGGAACGCTCGGCTCGTCGAGGACGGCATCCGCCTCTCGGAAATATGAGCGCCGACGAGGAAAGTGAAGCGATCGAATTAGAGCTTCGGTTCTTCGCGAACTTCCGAAGCGCGGTCGGCCGCAAGGAGATCCGTCGTACCTTCGAGGAAGGGACGACCGTTGGCGAAGTGCTCACAGCCATCGAATCGGAGTTTCCCGAACTCGCGGGCGACGTCCTCGACGGGGAGGGATCGATACAACCGCAGCTGTCGGTGTTGAAAAACGGTCGCGAAGTCGTCCACATCGACGGGACGGACACGGCACTCGAGGACGGCGATCGGTTGAGCGTGTTTCCACCGGTTGCGGGGGGTTAGACGGCGATGAAGGAGATTCGCGAGTTCCGCGGCATCTCCAAGCGGCTGGCCGCGAACTACCTCGAGAATCTTGGCGGCGAGCGAGTCGACGAGGCCGGCGACCGGATCGAGGGCGACGGTTGGTCGGCCGAACTCGCTGAGCGGAAGGTCAATCCGGTTCCGGGGGCTAGCATCACGCTCAACGAGGTGCGGGTCGAATTCGGCGGCGACGAGACGACACTCCGGCCGCTAATCGGAAAATTCGAGCAAAAGGCCATGCGAGCCGGTGGTTAAGTTGCCCGGAGAACCGCTCGACGGCAACGCGCTGGTGATCGCGGCGGCTCAGGCATCGGTGTCCGGCGAACGCCTTCCGGTTCTCGTCGATCGAGCGCAAACGTACCTCGAAGCCCGTCTCGAAGAGTACCGTCGCCAGTACGAACGGGTCCACGATGGGGAAACGAATGTGGTGTTCTTCGTCGAAGAGGGTCACTGGAAAACCGTGGGCGAGAACCTCGATTTCGAACCCCGAGAATGGAAGGCTCTGCGGCGGGCCCACGCCGAACACCTCGAAGCGCTTGGCAGGGAGATTGGTCGGCGCGAGGAGTTCGAAATCGCCCTCGAACTCCGCGAGGTCGTTGTCGTCGGGACGGAGTGAATCTGTATCGCGGCCGTTCGGCGTCACCTCGAACGTTTCGAATCCCGTCTCGATACGTCCCGTTCAGATCCAGGGAACCGAGCGTGCCTGGAGTTCGCCGGCGATCGAGCGGCGCATCGTGTCGGCCGGTTCTTTCGTGTTTGCGAGTGCCCACATCAGCTTTACGTACGCGGTCGCGGGGAGGGTGTCCCCGGCCTCGACGACGCCCGCCGCGAGCAGGTCCCGGCCGGTGTCGTAGACACGATCGCAGACGCGCCCCTCGAGACACTGACTCGTCATGACGACCGTCGTCCCGTCGTCCACGAGTTTGTCGAGTCTGTCGATCCACTCGGTGTTGACGTGCCCGAGTCCCGTCCCCTCGAGG
>CAZLHT010000369.1:0-1745 GCA_964559185.1 uncultured Natronomonas sp. | reverse complement strand
TTCGTGCATACTCACTCGGAGACGGAGCGTGCTAGACACGCTCAAAGAATGAGATCTCGGGATAGTCGGTTACAATCCTCCGTCTCTTCGCTGCTACCGGGATGGCACAGACGTAGCCGTGACCACTGGGAAGACGACACAGTCAAAAGAGTTATTTTTGATTCGCCACACGAAAGCGGTGTGTCCCCCCGTTCGTCCCCCTCCACCAGTCGACGCGCCCTCCTCGGCGGCTGTGCGGCGTTGGCTGGCGGGCTGGCCGGCTGTAATCGCCTCGAATCGGACCTTCCGGATGTCACATTCGGCGGGACCGAAGTTCCGACTGGCTGGCCGCATCGGTTTCACGATCTCGGCAACTCGAACGCCGCGGCGGCGGCACCGGAATCGCTCACAGAGCGGTGGACTCGACGAGTCGAAGCGAACCTCGATCGCCCGATCGTCGTCGATGGAACCGTCTTCACGCTCGCGACCAACCGCGAGAATGATCGTACCCGCGCGCTCGCGTTCGACGCCGAATCCGGCGACGATCGATGGGCGTTCGAGTTGGCCGACATTCGCCGGGGGCGTATCGCTACCGTCGTCGGTGATACCGTCTACATCGTCGGCGAGCGAATGGAGGACGGTGACGAGGAACGACTATACGCGATCGAAGCTGGCGACTTGGTCGGGTGGACCTTCGACGCCGACAGGATCATCGCAATCGACGCCACCGATTCGACGGTATTCGTCTCCGTTCGTCGCGGGTCGATCGCCGTCCTCGATGCGGACAACGGAGAGGTCGTTTCTCGACTCCACCCGGCGGGATTCGGCCGGCGTTGGCTCTCGGATCTGACGCCCGTCGGCCGACCCGCCGTCCGCGACAGGACGCTGTTCGCCCCCTTCGCGCGCTACGATCCCGACCGGGAGGATAGCTATTTCGAGGATCGGATCGCCGCTTTCCACGCCGACGGAATCGCCTGGACCTATGCTGTCGACGACGTACGGTTTTTGGACGACGTGACTGCCGTCGACGGTACGGTGTACGCGTTGACGACCGATCGACGCACCGTGGGCGAGGATCTGAGGTCGAGTCTCATCGCCATCGAGGCGAACTCCGGCGAGCACCGCTGGACGCGATCGGTCGATGGGGGACTCACGTCGGTCGTCGCCGTCCGGGGGGAGCTGGCGGTCGTGGCCGGGCGAGAGGTCATCGCGTTCGACGCCCGCTCCGGCGAGCAACGCTGGCGAAACGACGTCTTTTCGGGCCCGCCCGTGATCGCCGGCGATCGGGTGTACGGCCGTGGGACCGAGGGTTCGTTCGTCGACACGGTCGTCGCCGCCGATTTCGAAACCGGCGAGCGGACCGACACCCACACCTTCGAGTACCAGCTCAACAGAGCACCAATCTTCGCCGACGGACGGGCGATCGCCCGGACCCTCGAGTACGATCACGACGACGAAAACGGCACGGCCCACGTCGCCGACCGACTCCACGCGCTCTGGTGAGTTCCTCGCACGACATCAGTTCTCGGTAATCCGATTATCTTTATTTTGCGGTTAGTATCATTTTCTTGATTCACGCTCCGTTTCGGCACCGGCTTGACCCGGAGTTTACCGTAGCTGGACTTCGAGTGGTTCCCGACGCGAGTGGATGTCCTCGTTGAACGCCGAGACGACGTCGCTCTCCAGCCACGCCTGATGGAAGGTCTCTGGGTCGTTCTCCGTCAGCAGCCACCTCACGGTGCTCTCGACGCCCGTCTCGTGAACTC
>CAZLHT010000368.1:0-1745 GCA_964559185.1 uncultured Natronomonas sp. | reverse complement strand
GGGAATCGTCGCGTACGCCGGGCTCGTTTCGGTCGCCATCGGCCCCGTTCCGCAGGCGCTCGCGGCGCTGATCCTCGTCGTGGCCGGCGCGATCCTCCTCGTTACCGGTGTGACGCGACGGTGCGTAGTAAATCGCGTGCTGGGAATCGACACGTTTCGGCGCGACAGCGGCTGACGCCACCGCATCGATACCGTCGAGATTCGAAACGGGTTAGTTCGGGAAGGTCCGCGGCTTCGCGTTCGACGTCGTCCCACCCGAGGGGACCAACTCGCCGAAGCCTTCCTCGACGGCCAGCGCATCGTCTTCGTAGATCACCGTGCCGCGGACGACAGTCATCGTCGGCTTGCCGACGAACGCCTCACCGTTGAACGGCGACGTCTTGCTCTTCGAGTGGAGCGTCCCCTTTTCGCCGACCCACTCGGCATCGGGATCGACGATCGTGAAGTCGGCGTCGGTGCCGACCTGCAGCGAGCCCTTCTGGGGGTACAGTCCCCATATCTGGGCCGGGCGCGTGCTGTGCATATACGCCCACTGTTCGAAGGGGAGCCGTCCCTCCGAAACGAACGTCGCCATCGCGCCGACCTCGGCCTCCAGGCCAACGAACCCGGAGATGCTCTCCCAGGTGTCGGCGAACGGCTCGTCGATGTTCTTCTCCTCGTCGGTGTGAGGCGCGTGATCGGTCGCGATGCAATCGACGCCGCCGCCGTCCATGCCGGATTCCCAGAGCAGACCCCGCTCTTCGGCGTCCCGGATCGGCGGCTGAACGCGCGCGACGTTGCCCTTCTCGTGCATGACTTCCTCGGTGAACCACAGATAATGCGGGCAGGTCTCGGCGGTGACGTTCACGCCGTCGTCCTTCCCGTCGACGACGAGTTCCGCGCCCGTCCCCGAGGAGAGGTGGAACATGTGGACGGGGCAGTCCGCGTGATCCGCCAGAAGCATGATCCGAGAGACCGCCTCGGCCTCGGCAACGACCGGCCGGGAATGTGAGTGTGCGATCGGGTCGTCGTATCCCTCCGCTTTGAACTGCGCCTCGAAGTGTTTGAGGATCTCGTCATTCTCCTCGTGGAAACCGATCCGTTTGTCAACCGCCGCGGCGTCCTGCATCGCCGCGTACAGCTCGCCGTCGTCCGGCGGCTCAATCTCGCCGAACGTCGTCCCCAGGAAGACCTTGAATCCGGCCGCGCCGGCTTCCGCGAGCGGTTCGACCTGATCGTAGTTGTCGGAGGTCAACACCGCGTAGGACTGAAAATCAACGTGAGCACGTTCCTTGGCGAGTTCGAACACCCGCTCGACCGTCTCGGGGGTGCCGATCATCGGATCGGTATTCGGCATCGCGAGGATCGTGGTGACGCCCCCCGAGGCGGCGGCTGCGGTCGCCGTTGACCAGTCCTCTTTGTACTCGTATCCCGGTTCGCGGACGTGGACGTGACAGTCGATGACGCCCGGAAGCAGATACTGCCCGTCGAGGTCGACGACGCGGTCCGCGCTCCCGAGTTCGGCGGAGTTACCGACAGCCGCGATGGTGCCGTCGGTTACCCCGATCGAAACGTCCGATTGGACGCCGTCGGGGGTGACGATGTATCCGTTTTCGAACCTGGTGTCGAATGCCATATCGGGACATCATTGTGGATGTAGATGTATGTTTGGGGTTTGCCTCAGTCGAATCGGTGTCCGGGCTTCGGCGCGATGGTGATCGTCGAGTCGCACCGGCTCCTCTCGATCAATCCGGGAACATACTTCT
>CAZLHT010000367.1:0-1767 GCA_964559185.1 uncultured Natronomonas sp. | reverse complement strand
TGATGAGTTCGTTGTTGAACGTCTCGACCTTCGTCACCCGGAGGTCGATGTCCCGTACTACGCCCGATTCGTCGTCGCCCCACTCGATCCAGTCGCCGATTTCGAACGGCCTGTCCTTCAGAATGAACACTCCTGCGACGAAGTTGGCGACAATGTCCTGGGCCGCGAAGCCGAGCGCCAGCGCGAGCGCGCCGCCCAAGGTTGCGAACGCCGCGAGGAAGCTACCGAACCCCGCGACGGTGAACGCCACCGCGAGGGCGACGAAGAAGGCGAACGCGCGGGCCGTCTTGGTCGCTAATTGAGTGACCGTCTCGTCGAAGCCCCGGACCTCCATCGACCCGCGGACGAGTTTGACCAGCACGTACCGACCGACGAGGTAGACGACCGCGAACGCGACCACGAAAGCGATCACCGCGCCGACGAGTTCGCCGAACTGCGCGAGGAACTCGTCGGTGGTCGTCGGCCAGTCGAATTCCTGTTGTAACGGGTACCATTGCGCCGGAAACTGCCGTACTGAGAACATGCGCGAACGACGTTCGCCGACGCCGGGGAAAGGAATTCGGGCCGAAACGCGCGATTACGGCGCAGTCGGCGGGCGACATCGATGGTTTTGCTCGCACCACCGCATCAATTACAACCTTCGAACTCGTGAAGGGGCACGGACGGGGAACGTGCCGGTGTCCGACATGAGAATGGGATACGTCGACGTGACGGGAATCGACCGCGAGGAGGGCGAACGACTGGCCGCGTCCATCGCCCGGAAGGTACTCGACGTTAGCCGACGCGACCCGGCGTCGATAGAGGTGATGTCGATTCCGGGAGTCGAGGCGGTCGCCCCCGAGTCGTACGACGCGCTCGTCCGGAACACCGACCTCGAAACCGAGGAGGGTCTGGAGGGATCGGTCACCGCTTCCGAGGAGAAGGTGGCGGCGGTGTTCGACCTTTTCAGTCCGCCACTGCTGAAGGCGGTCGTCCGAGACGCCGACGGAACCGCGATATTCGCCCGCCACGAGTATGTCGCTATGGAGTTCCTGTTGGGCGACGACGAGTACGCGGAACTCCGGGAGCGGTTGTCCGAGGCGGAGCAGAATCTCGCCGAACGGTAGTGTTACCATACGGAGCAGGAGACGTGCCGCCAGATCCGCATTACGGGCGATTCCCAGTAACCTCGGTAATCGAGTTCGTTTCCGTCGTCTTCCGTCGTTTCTCCTGGGCGTAAACGACCAATTTCCCCGCCAGATACACGGCGAGACTCAGCCCCGCCGTCGCGGCGAGGAAAAGAACGATGCGTACGCGATTCACCGGGAGCGCGTCACCCATACCGAACGGCGTGAGCGCGATAGCGATGAGCATCGTGAAGAACGCCAGGACGGACAGGTTCAAACTGTACTTTCCGAATCGTTCGAGCGTCACCATTGAGGCAAGCACCACACCGCCGACACAAAATTGTTTCGAGGGGTGAATTTTGTCACTCTCAGGGCTGATGCGCAGTTCGGCGGTTCGAAGGACTCCAAACGCCGAATCGATTTCCGCTGAGACCTAGATTCTATATACCGAAATACGGTTTGTGGGCACTTTCACTTTCACTCCGCCCCACCGAGAAGCCTTTATGAGTCCCGTCGCTACGTCCCTCCACAGAATGCCATCCATCCAGTCGACGCTCGGCGAGGAGGAGGGGATCGCCGAGGAGCTGGCCCAGAGCCAGCGTCAGATCTCCATCGCCGAGTTCTTCGAGAAGAACAAGCACATGCTCGGGTTCGACAGCGG
>CAZLHT010000366.1:0-1787 GCA_964559185.1 uncultured Natronomonas sp. | reverse complement strand
CCTTCGAGTCCTATCCCGGTGTCGGTTTCGATTCGATCGGTGGGGCTTCGAATCGTCGAAATAGAAAATGTCGAGAACGCTCAGTTCGAAATCGGAAACTAATCCTTTCGCTTGACGACGTCACCGAGGGTCATCCCGCCGGTCGCCTCACCGCCAGACCATTCGGCGTCGTCGTTCGATCCGCCCATCGAGAGATCGATGCCCAGCGCCCGTTCGAGCTTTCGCTGTAGGGTATCGCTCGGCAGCACGTCCCCGTGTTCGAGCTTTTGGATCAGACTCGCCTTCTCGTTGAGTTGATCCGCCAGTTCTTCCTGTGTCAACCCCTCCGATTCCCTCGCGCCCCGGATTCTGTCGTCGTAATCCTGAACGACCTCCTCCATCTCGTCGAACATGTCCCGACGGGTGCCGCCATCGCCGCCGGTCGTGGTTCCCGACGAGCCGCCCGAGGAGGTGGACGACGTCGACGAACTCGACGACGTGGAGTACTTCGTCGCCGTTGAGGAGGGCGTCTCGGTCCGCACCTCCGTTCCGAAGTCGGCGCAGTCGTCGCATACGTCGAGTTCGGCCCCCTCGATCTTGACCGTCTTCGGCGACCCGGTCTCGGTGCCGCACATCTCACACTGAACCATATCGACACTTACCGCGTCGGCACAAAAGGGTTTTCCGCCTCTCCGCTCAGAGCGTCCGCATCGAATAATAAAACCGCTGTAGTGCGGTCAGGTGCCCGACGATTGTGAGGAACACGAGGAGCCAGACGCCGATCGTCAACCCGCCGATCTGCCCCGGGTAGATGGCCGCGATGGCGGTCGCAAACCCGATTATCGCGAGCCGGTCCGCTCGCCCGACGAGCCCGCCGTAGACTCGGTCCAATCCGACCGCCTGCGCCTGCGTTCCCAGATACGAGGTCATCAATACGCCGGTCACCGCCAGAAATCCGACGAGATGCGCCTCACTACCGATCGCAAGTCCGGCGATGATGACAATGTCGGCGTACCGATCGAGGACGTGATCCAGGAGGTCGCCGGTCGTCGAATCGGTCCCCTGCCGTCGAGCCAAGGCTCCGTCCAAGAGATCCATCCACCCGTTGCACAACACGAAGAGCGCGCCGACGAGATACAGGACCGGGGCCGACCCGATCCCGGCGATCTCGATACCAGCCAGCACGTAGGCAATTCCGGCAAGCGTGGCAAAACCGAACGCGATGATACTGACGCCGTCCGGCGACAGGCCGATCCGATCGGCTGCGCCGACGAGGGGATCGAGCATCCGTTCGGCCAGTGGTCTGAGTTGATCGAGCGTCATAGATACCCGGTAAAGTCGACCGTTCCGGCCGACGGTTCGCGTTCGCTGCTCAAGACGGCCTCGATTTCGTCGGCGACGGTCTCGGGATCACTCCCCGTCGTGTCGATTTCGTAGATCGATTCGAGGTCGTGGCCGTAGGCGGCCTCCGAGAGGATCACGTCCAGAGCCTCCGCTTCGGCGTTTTCTGTGGCCTTTCGGTCCGATTCGCCGCGCTCAAGCAACCGTCGTTTCAACTCCGCCGGTCGACAGCGTAAGACGATGGCCCGATCGACGTCGAGGTGGTGTGCGAGGTGCGATTCGACGAGTACGTCGTCACGTCCGGAGAGCAGAGATTCGATGGCGTCGAGGTCGGCGACGAGGCTGTCGCGCTTTTCGTCGATGTCGGTCGTCAGTCCTTCGCTGCGAACGAGTTCGTTCAGCTCGATGACGTCGAGTTCCGTCTCGACGAACCCGACTGCGGTCGTCTTTCCCGTTCCGGGCGTTCC
>CAZLHT010000365.1:0-1806 GCA_964559185.1 uncultured Natronomonas sp. | reverse complement strand
TCGAGGAGGGCATCGCACAGGAGTACTCCTGTCGCGTCGGGATGTGTCTGGCCTGTTCGGCCGAGATCGTCGAGGGCGAAGTCACGCAGCCGGCGGCCCGCGGGCTCACCGACGCCGAGAGCGAGTGCTACGCGCTGACGTGTATGGCCCGGCCGAAGTCGGATCTGAAACTCGACCGCGGAAAGTACCCCCCCAGTATCGAGGCAGACCTCGCGGGCGAATTCGACGATACCGACGCGGCAGCGGCCGACGACTGAGCGGAAGTCTCGAACGAATATTTACTCCCGGTCCCGCTAACGGAACCGAGTCCGAACGCCTATGATACCCCGAACGGTACCCCTTCGATATGTCCCTCGAGGTCCGCCGCCGGCTCGTTCACGCCTCGGGGGCGGTCGTCCCCGCCGCGTACCTGTTCGATAGCCGCGTTCTCGAGGCGGGATTCGTCACGTGGTCGGCGATTCAGGCGACCGCCGTGGTCGGGCTGATCGTGACCACAATTTTGGAGGCGGCCCGACTTTACGGTGGGCTCGAGCACCCGATCTACGATCGGCTCACCCGCAAATACGAACGGAACACCGTCGCGGGCTACGCGATGTACGTACTCAGCGGGACGATCACGGTCTTCGCATTCGAGCCGAAACTCGCCGTGCCGGCGCTCTTCATGCTCATGCTCGCCGATCCGGTCAGCGGCGTCCTCTCGAGTGGCGAACTCCGTCGGGTCGCCCGCGCCCGCGTTCTCGTCGGAATGTTCACCGTGAGTTTTCTGCTCGCGATCCCCTTCGTCCCCCTCGCCGTCGCGGTAGTTGGGGCGATAGGCGCGACCGTCGCTGACGGTGTCAAACCGATAATCCGCGGTTACGTGGTCGACGACAACCTCACCATCCCGCTCGCCGCCGCCGGGTCGATGTGGATGGCCCTGACGGTCGTCCGTTAACTGCGGTAAAAGAAGGGAAGCGATCACAACGACATCGCGAGCGGCACCCCGAACGTGACGGCGAGGCCGCCGAGTGCGACGACGAAACCGGTGGCGATCCGCTTTGCCGTGTACTCGCTCTGCGGTGCGGTCGAACGAGAACCGACCGATTCGTCGGGGTCGTCGTGTTCTTCGGAGTTTTCGTCGGGCATATCCACCTGTGCGTCGGCACGGCACTTTGACGTACCGCTTTATCGAAGCGGCGACTCCCGCGCTTTGAGACCACCGACGGGATCGCAAAGCGTATACAAAAACGAGTGGCGAGCGAGCAGCGAAATCCGAACACACGGGACTTCAACGTACCGCTGTCGGCGATCGTTAGAGAGTTATCACCACAACGATCAGACCGCGTCGGAAAGCCGATCGTTCAGCTCCCCGGTGACGTCCTCGGTCTTCGCGCTTCCACCGAGATCCGGCGTCCGCGGAGCCGACTCGTCCTGCAATTGGGCTTGGACTGCCCCGCGAAGCGCGTCGGCGGCGGCGGATTCGTCTAGATCCTCGAAGAGCAGCGCGGCGCTGAGCACCGTCGCCAGCGGATTGGCGATCGCTTCGCCGGCGATATCGGGGGCGGTGCCGTGGACAGGCTCGAACATTCCGGGGACGTCCGCGTCGGGGTTGAGGTTCGCCGAGGGAGCGAGGCCGAGGCCGCCGACGACCCCGGCGGTCGCATCGGTCAGAATGTCCGAAAAGAGGTTCGGCCCGACGACGACGTCGTAGCGTTCCGGCTGGACGACGATCGAGAGGTTCGCCGCGTCCACATAGAGTTTCTCGAGGGTGACGTTCGGATACTCCTCGGCGATCTCCTCGACGACCTCGTCCCAGAAGGCCGCCCC
>CAZLHT010000364.1:0-1837 GCA_964559185.1 uncultured Natronomonas sp. | reverse complement strand
TCGTGTTCCCGTCGGAGCCGGATCTGGTGATCAAGACCGGCGCGGAGCGGCTCTCGGATTTCATGATCTGGCAGTCGGTCTACTCCGAGCTGTACTTCACTGACATCAACTGGCGGGACTTCCGTAAGCGCGACTTTCTCCGGGCGGTCCGCGAGTACTGCAATCGGTCGCGACGGTACGGTCGCTAGTCGGCGGAATCCCGCTGCTGTGATCTCGGCTTGCTCGCTGGACCGATCGTTCCGGCGAGCTCCGCAACCCGATCGTCGACGGCGACGACGGGGCGCTCTAGATGGACCGTGTCCGTCTCGTGGTCGTACTCGAGGACGTCGCGAGCCTCGAGTTTTGGCAGGATAACGTGCATCAGCGAGACGCGGACGGTGCGTTCGTCGGCGTCGTCACGACCGGTGACGGCATCGGTCAGCCTGTCGACCGGGAGCGGTGGTTCACACGTCGAGAGAACGTGGAGCGTGAGACGGGTCCGCGGGTTCGAGAGGAGTGTATACGCCTCGTCGAGCGGGACGTTCGTGAGCCGAACGAACCGCTCGACATCGACGACGGGCGCACTGTTTGGAGCCGACATCGCAACTTATGTTGCTTTATTGATCTATAAATGTCTTATGGTCAGTATAATCATCATTTCGCGTGAGCCGATGGCATCGGCTCGGACGACGGCTGTGTGGTCGATGTGTGATCGGACGTCCAGTGGCGAACGGGGGCGACGATAATGGCGGTACCGAGGAATCAGTCCGCAATCCGGCTGTTCGAATCGCTGGACTCGAGTTCGCCGACGTCGGGTCGTTCGCCGGACGGAAGCGAGTCGCGGAACCGGTCGACGATCGAGCGAGCCTCGGCGAGTTCCGGTTCGCTGATGGCACCGAGCAGGGCCAGCGCGCGTCGAGCGCGGGTCCGCCGCCACGATTCTTCGCGGTGTTCGTACGTTCGAATCCCCCGGAGGAAGTCGGTCTTGGAGAACTCCGGCCAGTAGGGCGTACAGAAGAAGACGGCCGCCTCGTTGCCGTTGGCGTGCCAGGGAAGGAAGTTCGACGTCCGCTCGTCGCCGCCGGGCCGAATGATGAGGTCGACGTCTCGAACCGGTTGATCGTACAGCCGACGTTCGATGTCTCCGACGTCGATCTCGTCGGGCTCGAGGTCGTCCGCATCGACGCCCGCTGCGACCCCGCGGGCGGCCTCGAGCAGCCGAGATCGACCGCCGTAGGCGAGTGCGATGTTGAGTACGAACTGTTCGTAGCCATCGGTGCGCCGTTCGGCGTACTCGACGGCGTTTTGAACGCGCTCGGGAAGCATCTCCGTTTCGCCGATCGCGCGGATACTGACCTCGTTTTCGTGGACGCGGTCGGCGTCCGCGAACTCGTGGAGCTTCTGACAGAGGAGGTCGAACAGCGCCTCGTTTTCCTCCGCCGGTCGCTCGAAGTTCTCCGTCGAGAACGTGTACAGCGTCAGTTCCTCGACGCCGATATCCTGACACCACTCGAGGACGCGTTCGGTCGTCTCGGCACCGGCGCGGTGACCCTCGTTGGCGTTACCGCCTCGGCGGCGAGCGTACCGTCGGTTGCCATCTTGAATCACTGCGACGTGTGTCGGCGCGCCGGAGATCTCCCTGGAGAGCAGCCGCTCGTAGGTCGCATCGACACGCTGGCGGAGCCACCGCTTCATTACACGGGGAAAAGTCACCGACACCTATGATTCTTGCGTGTCATACTCTGCGAACGAGACGGAGCGACACTCTCATGGTCTTGGATGTGAGCAGATCCGTTCTCCGGCTGCGCTCACACGTGCCAGCGGAATCGTGACGGCTATCAGGCCAGCCCCGTACGAT
>CAZLHT010000363.1:0-1840 GCA_964559185.1 uncultured Natronomonas sp. | reverse complement strand
GCGTTGTACGCTTCGAGCGCGCCGAGGGCGGCGAGTCGACCCGCGATCGAGCCGGTCCTGACCGCGACGTGATCGCCTCCCTCGTGAAACGCCGATGTCGAGCCCATCGCACCGCCGACGATCGCCACGTTTGCCGCCGTTGGCGATTCGATCGGACGAGTCGACGAGATCGGATACGTCTCGGTTCCATTCGATTTTCCGCGGTCGCGTTCGATCGGGAAATCGTCGAGATCGTACTCCGGATAGACGTGTTCGAGGAGGCGCTTGATGTACGTTGAACCCTGGGGGACCCGCTCGTCCGTGGGTCTGAGCAATCGGTAACGATCCCGGTGTTCGAGAGCGTCGAGATCGATTCCGATCGGCATCGTCAGCCCGATTCGAGCAACCGCGTCGTCGTTTGGAAAAATCCAGGGATAGGCGGTGTGACCGGGCATATACCCCCACCAGAACTTGATACGATTGCCCTCGAACAGTTCCTCGGGCATTCGGCGATACTCCTGATAGGCGATGTGGTTCGTCTTTCTGGTGGCAAGTCGATCCATCAGGTCCGACGAGAGCCACCGGTCGAGAACGGGCCCCGTGATCGTCCGCTGCGGGCCGTCGGCGAGGACGAGGTAGCCGGCTTCTATCTCGGTCCCGTCTCGAAGCGTCAGCCCGTGCGAGGGCACGCCGGTCAGGTCGGTTTCGACCTCCGCGACGGCGGTGCCAACGCGGTACTCAGCACCCGCGTTTTCGGCGCGCTCTCGTAGCCAATCGTCGAATCGAGCCCGGTGCATCGTGAACCCGAAGTTCGGATACGTCGCGTCCACGCCGGTGTCGGTCAACTCGAGCGTCTCCGAAGGTCCGACGAATTCCGCTGCGTCTAGCTCCCGGTGTTTGACGTGTTCGGGGATCGACTCGTCGAGATCCATGAGATCGACCCAGTAGTCGAGAATGCCGGCGGCGTCGGTCGAATCGGGACCGAGGGAGTCGCGATCCGCGCGGGGAACACCCTTCTCGATGACGACGGTGTCGGCACCCTCGCTGGCGGCCGCGTGGCCAGCGGCGGCACCGGCCGGTCCGCCGCCGACGATTGCGACGTCTGCGTGCTGCATACTCGCTTGGGTCGATCTGATGGGGCTTAAAACGATTGGAGCGCGGCGCGATCGATTCGTCAGTACTTCGGCGGAGACTCCGGAACGTTCTCGCGTTGATTCACGACGCGAGCCAGGACGAACAGTGCGTCGGAGAGTCGATTGAGGTAGGTTACCGACGCTTCGTTGACCGGTTCGTCGGACGCCAGCGCGACGGCCCGCCGTTCCGCGCGCCGACAAACCGATCGGGCGTGATGGAGCTTCGCCCCCGGTACGGAACCGCCGGGAAGGATGAAACTCCGCAACGGTTCAAGTTCCTCGTCGAATTCGTCCATCCAGTCTTCGAGTAGTTCGACGTGGTGTGCTTCGATGTGGGGGGTATCGGGATCACTCTTGTCGGGACTCGCGAAGTCCGCCTGGATGATGTGGAGGTGGTTCTGTATCGCTTCGAGATTCTCGTCGAGATCCTCGTGTCCCGACGGCCGAACGATTCCAATGAGGCTGTTTACTTCGTCGACGGTTCCGTAAGCTTCGATCCGCGGGCTCGTCTTCGAGACGCGGGACATATCTCGGAGGTCCGTCATCCCCTCATCGCCTCGACCAGTATATATCTTCATATGAGTCGTTTGACGCTCGTTGGGTTAAAGATGTGGCTAGGGATCGGATCCGGACCTATCGGTTCGGACGTCAGTCGGCTTGAGGAAGAAATACGCGAATACGGCGAATGCGACGCCGAGCCCGAATCCCCACTGAACGCCGATTCGAGG
>CAZLHT010000362.1:0-1863 GCA_964559185.1 uncultured Natronomonas sp. | reverse complement strand
TTCAGGAGACGGGCGATCTCGAAACCAACGTGACGCTCGTGATCGAAGGCGAGGAAGAAAGCGGCAGCGAACATCTCCCGTGGCTCGTCAAGGAGCACCGGGAGACGCTCGATAGCGACGTCGCGATCGTGGCCGACGGGCCGATCGACGGATCGGGGCGACCCCACGTTTTGCTCGGGTCGCGGGGACTGCTCTACGTCGACATTGAGGCGCAGGGTGCGAACCGCGACCTCCACTCGGGAAACTTCGGGGGACCGGATCCGAATCCCGCCACCGCGGTCGTCGATCTACTCGCGTCCCTCTCCGAGGACGGACGAATTACACTCGAGGGGTTCTACGACGACGTCCGTCCGTTGACCGACCACGATCGAGAAGTGCTCGCTTCGATTCCGTTCGACGAGACGGACGCGAAAGCCGATCTCGGACTGTCGGCATTCGACACCGATCCCGAGAATTACGCCGAACGACTGCTCTGTCAGCCCAACCTAAACGTCGCCGGACTGGACGCCGGCTACGGTGGCGAGGGGATGAAGACCGTCCTGCCGTCCCGCGCTCACGCGAAAATCGACTTCCGGCTCGTGGCCGACCAAGCCCCCGACGACGTCTTCGAAACGCTCTCGGAGCACGCCGAAGCGAGGACTCCGGACGGAATCGAGCTGGAACTCGAACGCGTCGCCGCGATGGCCCCCCAGCGGACGCCGGCCGACAGTCCCGTCGTCGAGCCGGCGATGCGGGCCGTCAGCGAGGGGTGGGACGCGGAACCGATCCTCAAGCCCTCGCTTGGCGGTTCGGTACCGACCTACGTCTTCGCCGACGGCCTCGACGTGCCGTGTCTGGTCGTTCCGTACGCGAACGCGGACGAGAACAACCACGCACCCGACGAGAACATCGCCCTGTCGTGTTTCCGTTCGGGGATCAAAACGACAGTCGCACTGCTCGCGGAGCTGTCCGAGACGTCCCTCGAGTGAGTTCGAAGCGCTCCTCGAATTTTCGGAACACGGCGGGTGCCTCCATTGGACCTGTACATTTTAGTCGCGACCGGGAGATCAGTCGGTATGGACCACACGCCAGACCTCGATTGGTTCGGGTCCCGGCGATCGACAGTGTACGCCGATCGGGGTATCGTCGCCACGAGCCAGCCCCTCGCCGCCGAAGCCGGGGCGGCGACGCTACGGGACGGCGGGAACGCATTCGACGCAGCGGTCGCCACCGCGGCCACGTTGAACGTCGTCGAACCCACCTCGACGGGGCTCGGAGGCGACGTATTCGCACTTTATAAAACGGCGGACGACGAGGTCGGCGGACTGCGGAGTTGCGGGGGTGCCCCCGCGGACGCGTCTCTCGAGGCGGTTCGCGAGCGGGTCGCAGAAACTGAGGGCGTTGCCGCCGACGAGGTGGAGATGCCCGAATACGGCCCGATAACCGTGACCGTTCCGGGGACGGCCCGTGGCTGGGAAATGACCATCGACGAACTCGGTGCGTTGAGCCTCTCGAGAGCCCTTGAACCGGCTATTCGGTACGCAACCGACGGCTTTCCCGTCTCGGAGGTCATCGCCGATCAGTGGGCCGAGGCGGCCGATGTCCTTCGCGGGGAGAACGCCCGGAACGCGTACCTGCCCGCTGGTCGTGCCCCCAAAGTCGGCGAACGTGTCCAACTTCCTCAGTTGGGCGAGACGATGCGGCGGATCGCCGAATCGGGCGCCGACGCGGTCTACGAGGGTGAAATTGCCGATGAGATGGTCGAGGCGGTCCGCTCTCGCGGCGGCTTTCTCTCGCAGGAGGACCTCGCGTCGTTCGAACCGGAGTTTGTCGAACCGATCAGCACGACGTATAACGGCGCGAAGGTCTACGAACTGCCGGCCA
>CAZLHT010000361.1:0-1868 GCA_964559185.1 uncultured Natronomonas sp. | reverse complement strand
GAGGACGAGCGCGTCGCCGAAGCGCTCTCCCCGGAAGAGTTGGCCGAACTTACCGATCCGGCCAACTACACAGGCGTCTCCGATCGGATCGCGAGACGAACCGTCGAAAACCTCACCGACTAGGGGATCCTCGAAACGTATCGATGCGGGATCGAGTCCTCAAACGGGACGACCCCGGTGAACGTCCCACTACCGGGCCGAAAGGTGCGTTTACCGGGGAGTGTACGAGTGACTTCCCAGCAGGGCGAGAATGTGTAACATAAGCAGGGCGACGAACATGACAACGTGGGGGGTCGTCTCCGGACCGATCGCGAGGAACGGGATATACAACAGCGGGAGGATGACGGCGCTCCAAAATAGGACGGGCGAAAGGTAAGTTCGAAGCCGTCGGAGGGACGCCCTGACTCGGATCGGATCGAGACTCCGGAGAATCCATGGAAGATTCATCCCACGTTCGATAGCGGCCGCCGGGATAAAGTAACAATTACCCTGAAATATCCGAAGGCGAGCGTTTCTGAAGATAAAACGATCGTAACCGGCCGATAGCCGCCGGCGAGCGAATGATCGATTCGACTCGTTCACACGATGCGGTTTTTCAGCGGTTCGTCCGACAGCGAGCGCCGGACGTTTTCTTTGAGCAACTCGGCGAGGTCGAGATGGTACCGGTTCGTCGCCGAACCCTTGTGCGGAGCGACGATCACTTCCTCGAAATCCCAGAGCGACGAGTCCGACGGCAGCGGTTCCGTCTCGAAGACGTCCAGTCCCGCTCCGGCGAACTCGCCCGCTTCAAGCGCCGCGATTAGCGCGTCCTCGTCGACGACAGCACCGCGGGCGACGTTGATCAGGTACGAATCGTCCCCCATCCGTTCGAACTCCGCTTCGCCAATCATGTTCTCTGTCTCCGGCGTCTGTGGGACGGTGAGGACGACGAAGCGTGCGTCGACGATCGCTTCGTGGAGCCGATTCGGCGAGAACAACTCGGAGACGCCAGGGACTGATTCTTCGGAGCTTCGAACGCCGACGACGTCCATCCCGAGTGCGTCACAGCGGGTCGCGATCGCCGAGCCGATGGTCCCCAGTCCGACGACGCAGACACGCTCGTTTTCGAGCGTGAAGGGCCGCTCGTACGGCGGTTCCATCCACTCATGACCGTGCTGGTGATCGCGGTAGAGGTGTCCCAGCCTGGCGAACGAGAGCATCATATCGAGCGCGAGTTCGCCGACGGTGGAACCGTGGATCCCCGTGCTGTTGGTGAAGGCGACGCCGGCCCGTTCGTATTCGTCCGTACCGAACTCGTCGTAGCCGGCGCGGACACAGTGTACCCAACCTGCGTCGAGAAACTCCGGCCGAGGGAAGTACGTCGCGATGGCGTCGGTTCGTTCGTACTCGCGCCCGTCGCCGACGAGTTCGACGGGCACGGAGAGTTCACGCACTGCCTCGACGAACGGTTCCTTCGGGATCACGTTTTCGATCGATTCGTGGACGGACACCCGCTCGAGATCGGGGCTATCTGGCATGTCTCCTCCTTTTCGGGAGCGGAAATTGAATGTTGTGTACGGCGTGTCCCTGTGCACCGATCGCGCGTCCGGAGAGAACGTTTAATAATCGGCTACTCGAACCGACGTATCGTGAAGTATACGACACTCGGTAACACTGGAATGGAGGTCAGTCGGATCTGTCTCGGCTGTATGAGCTTCGGATCGAGCGAGTGGCGCGATTGGGTCCTCCCCGAGGATGAGAGTCGACCGATCATCGAGCGAGCGATAGATCTCGGGATCAACTTCTTCGATACGGCGAACATGTACTCGTTCGGCGAATCCGAGCGGATCCTCGGCGACGTCCTCTCGGAGTACGACCGCGACGCCCAG
>CAZLHT010000360.1:0-1924 GCA_964559185.1 uncultured Natronomonas sp. | reverse complement strand
TTCGCGATGGGCGGGATCATAGCAGAGAGTCTGGTGGCGACGCGTAAGGGTGTTCTTCCGTTTCTCGAGTTGCGATCGGTTCCGACGAATACGTCGCGCGGGGAGCGGACTACTCCTCTTTCTCGAGCCCGAGCAGTCGTTCGCGGAGGGTCCGCTCGCGCGCCGTCTCGGCGAGCAACACCGAACACTCGACGTCGTCGAGGACGTCCAGCACCAGCGAGCCGCGGACGACTCTCGAGAGCAGCCCGCGCTCGGTCGCACCGATGACCAGCAGGGTCGCGTCCGCGGCCGCATCGCCGATCGCGGTATCGACGTCCCGATCGTCGACGATCAGTTCGGCGTCACCCAGTCCGTTCTCGTCGGCCCACTCCTCGAGGAACTGTTCGGCCTCCGCGCGGGATTCGTCCCCGGAGAGGGCGTGTAAGAGCGTGACGCGGGAGTCGAACTCATCGCGGAGCAGCCGGACGACGTCCGCACCCAGCGTCGAGTCCGGGCCGCCGGCCGTCGGCAGCAGGATCCGAGCGGGGTCGAACTCCCGGCCTTTCAGCATCAGGAAGTCACAGGGGAGGTCGTGGGTCAGCTCGTCGATTCGCGACTCGGCGCGACCGTGGGAGGTCGGCCCCCAACCCATGACGACCTGATCGGCGTCGAAGGTGCGGGCGGCGTCGAACACCTCCTCGAACGAGCGATGAGAGAGCACCGTGTGCGTCTCGACCGGGACGCCGAACGTCTCGACGTCGGCCCGCGCCTTCTCGAGGAGCTTCCGTGACTCGGCGTCGATCTGCCCGCTCCCCTCGGCGTGCTCGAGCGGCGTCTGGTCGGGCACCTGGACGATGTGGACCGCGTGGACCGTGCCGTCGCGTTGCTTCGCGATGGCGCCGGCGAGCGTGATGAGTTCCTTCTCGGTTCGGGGGTTCGACAGCGGCACCATCACGCGGAAGTCGCCGCCGTTCGTGCCCGCGGCGGCCTTGGCGGCGTCGGGACGGACCGAGTCGGCGGCCGCCACTGCGGCGTCGGGCATCTCCTCGGACCGGTCGAGGATCCAGCCGGCGAAGACGCCGGCGCTCTCGACGCGCTGGCGGGCGTACAGCAGGTACCATACTCCCGCAAAGACGACGAGCGCCGCCGAGAGCAGGATGACGAACGGTTCGATGTACGCGATCAGCGCGAACGACGAGATCGTCCCGATGATCGGAACGAACGGATACAGCGGGACCTCGAAGTCGGGATCGTAGTCGGCGGGTTCGGCCTCCCGCATGACGATCAGCGCGATGTTCAACAGGCCGTAGACGATCAGGTGGAGCACGGATCCGGCCGTCGACAGGATCTCGAGGTCGCCGAAGAGGAGGAAGCCGATGATGAGCGCGCCGGTGATCAGGATCGACTTGTACGGCGTGCCAAAGCGCGGGTGGATCTCGTTGACCGACGGCGAGATGATCTTCTCCCGTCCCATCGCGAAGTTGATCCGGGACGACGAGAGGATCGACGCGTTCGCGCTCGAGGCCGTCGCGAGCAGCCCACCGAGCAGCAACAGTCCCCAGCCGAGCGCGCCGAGACTGAACCCGAAGACGCTGTACTGACCGAACAGTAGTTCGGCGGCTTCGACGACGGCCGTATCGTTGTTCGCCACCAGTTCGTTTGGCACCGACGCGAGCAACACGAGGAGGAACAGGGCGTAGACGACCGTGACGATGACGACCGAGCCGATGACCGCGAGCGGGAGGTTCCGGCCGGGATTTTTGATCTCCTCGGCGACGGACGTGATCTGGACGAAGCCGAGATACGAGACGAAGACGATGGCGGTTACCGGGAGCACCTCGCCGGTCGTCCCTTCGGGCGCGAGCGGTCGCAGCGACTCGAGATCGGCGTTCAGGAGTCCGACGATCGTGAACACGCCGAGGATAGCGAGCAGCGTGAGCACGAT
>CAZLHT010000359.1:0-1953 GCA_964559185.1 uncultured Natronomonas sp. | reverse complement strand
ATGCCGCACTCGCTGACGACCGTCGATGGCGAACTACTCGAGGAGTACGTACTCAAAGCGCGCGAAGTCGACGTTCCACTGCACTTTCACGCCAATGAAACCCGCGACGAGGTCGACCCGATCGTCGACGAACACGGGATTCGACCGCTCGAGTACGCCGACGATATCGGCATGCTCGATGCGGGCGATTTCATCGCCCACGGCGTCCACACCGACGACACCGAGATCGAATTGCTGGCCGAACGTGGGGTCGGAGTCGCAAACTGTCCGGCCTCGAACATGAAACTCGCGAGCGGGATCGCCCCTGTGCAGGCGATGCTCGACGCGGGCGTAACCGTCGGCATCGGCACCGACGGCGCGGCCTCGAACAACGATCTCGACGTCTTCGACGAGCTTCGGGACGCTGCCATGGTCGGTAAAATTGAAACGGAGGACGCGGCCGCCGTCGCCGCCCCGGATGTCGTTCGCGCGGCGACCGAGGGCGGCGCGGAACTGCTCGGCTTCGATTCGGGGAGGATCGATGTGGGTTCACTCGCCGACCTCGCCGTCGTCGATCTCGACGGGCCGCACCTCACGCCGGCGCACGATCTAGTCAGTCACCTCGCGTATGCCGTTCGCGGCTCGGACGTCCGTCACACCGTCGTCGACGGCGAAGTCGTCGTTCGGGACCGAGAGGTTCAGACGCTCGAGGAGTCGGCGGTCAAGCGGGAAGCCGAACGTCGCGCCGAGGCGCTGATCGATCGGGTGGGATCGAACTGACGGGGCGAGCGGAACTGACCCGACAGAGCGAGCGGATCCGACGACGACCAAAACGCGTTGTTCGGTACCGTTTTCCCGGTGTCGACCCTCGTACGTGATATGAGTCATGCGACAATCACCGAACAGCTCGAGAATCCAGCCGAGGCCCGCAAGTCCGGCCGAAGGAAGATCGAGTGGGCTCGCCAGCACATGCCGATTATGACTGCCGTCGCCGAAGAATTCCGTGAGGAACGGCCGCTAGAGGGGGAGATTGTCGCTATGGCGATGCACGTCGAGGCCAAGACCGCTGTACTGACGGAAGTTCTCGCGGAAGCGGGCGCGACGGTCGCGATCACCGGCTGTAATCCGCTTTCGTCCCACAACGACGTGAGTTCGGCCCTCGACGGCAACGACACGATCACCTCCTACGCAAAGCGCGGCGTCGACGACGACGCGTACTACGCCGCCATCGAGGCGACGCTCGATCACGAGCCGACGATCACCGTCGACGACGGCGGCGATCTCGTGATGGCGATCCACGAGGAGTACCCCGAACTTATCGACTCCATCGTCGGCGGCTGCGAGGAGACGACGACCGGTGTCCACCGCCTGCGCGCGATGGACGACGACGGCGCGCTGAAGTATCCGATGTTCGCCGTCAACGACACACCGATGAAGCGGCTCTTCGACAACGTCCACGGCACCGGCGAGGCGTCGCTTTCGAGCATCGCCATGACGACGAACCTCTCCTTCGCCGGCAAGAACGTCGTCGTCGCCGGCTATGGCTACTGCGGAAAAGGCGTAGCGATGAAGGCGAAAGGCCAGAACGCCCATGTGATCGTCACCGAAGTCGAGCCCCGACGGGCGCTCGAAGCGCACATGGAGGGTTACGAGTTGTGCTCGATGGCCGAGGCCGCCGAGAAGGGCGACGTCTTCGTGACGACGACGGGGAACCGCGACGTGATCGTCGAAGAACACTTCGAGCGGATGTCCGACGGCGTCGTGCTGGCGAACGCTGGACACTTCAACGTCGAGATCGATCTGGACGCCCTCGACGACCTCGCGGTCTCGACAGGGGAGGTCCGAGACGGCGTCGAGGAGTTCGAGATGGAAGACGGCCGCCGGATCAACGTCCTCGCAGATGGCCGCCTCGTTAACCTCGCCGCCCCCGTCGCGCTGGGACACCCGATCGAGGTGATGGATCAGAGCTTCGGG
>CAZLHT010000358.1:0-1956 GCA_964559185.1 uncultured Natronomonas sp. | reverse complement strand
CGATGATCGTGAAGAACTCGTCGGCCTTCTTCCAGTCGTCGATGTCGCCGACTTCGGGGATGACGAAGCCGTCCACGTACTCTCCGGCGCCGTCGTCCGGGTCGGTTATCTCGAGCATATGCTGGAGGCTCCGATAGCGGGTTTTCGGGCTGTCTCGGTGCCAGACGACGCGGGGATGGACTTCGCCGGGGAATTCGGCGCCGCGTTCGGAGAGTACGTCGACGATGTTCCGTGCGCCCTCCTCGCGCATGTTCGGGGCGGTCGCGTCCTCGTTGTCCGGGACCCAAACGTCCGGCGCTCGAATCCCCCGTAACTGCACGGCGCTTTTCAGCATCTTCGCCGAGTCGTCTTCGCCTTCGACGGCCGTCGGGGTGGTGAAGAACGAGCGGACGAATTTCCGTTTGTGCGAGCGGTTGTCTATCGAAGTCATATCGATCGTCCGTGTTCACTCCGTGGGAGTTCTTAAACTTGGCCGAACGGATCGATCACCGTTCGGCCGGTCCGTTCGAAGCCGTCGGGGTCCACAACTGCCGGCACGGCGATTTATGGGGTTCGACGGAGAACGAATGGCATGGAGACGACGGCTGGAGAGAACGGAACCGATGGATCGCTCTCAGGACTCGGACGGATCCTTTTCGGGCTCGGCCTCGCGCTGCAAGCCTCGGAAGATTTTCGCGATATGGACGACACCGTCGAGTACGCACGGTCCGCGGGCGTGCCGATGGCCGAAATTGCGGCACCCTTCGCCTCGGGAATGATGGTCGTCGCCGGCGTCGGGATCGCGCTGTGGCGCATCCCTCGACTGGCGACCGGTGCCGCCGTCGCGTTTTTGGCCATCGTAACGGCAACGATGCACGATTTCTGGAACGCCGACGAAGACGATCGCTCCGGCGAACGACTCGCCTTTTTCGGCAATCTCGCGATGTTCGGCGCGGCGCTCGCATTCCTTCGAGAGGCGTGGAAATAACGGCGCGCGTGCGCCTTTCGTCGGATCAGGTCGTGATCCTTATCTGACGATTTCGTCCCTCGTAAGTTACGTTTGCGGCGGTTTCTGTACTCCCGATTCCTCGAGCGGCTCCGGATGCGGAAACTCCTCTATCTGTTCGGTCTCTTGATAGAGAGCACACCAGTCCTGGGATCGCATGCGCCCTTCCACAATCGCGCAGGCGCCGAGATTGCCGTCGGTTTCGGCGGGACGGGACGGGATGAAAAACCGGCAGTTCGCACAGAGTTGATACCCCTGAGGGTGACACTGATACGCCGCTTCCTCTCTCGAGGTGAGCTCCTCTGGGTTCCGTTCGATCCCGTCGACGCTCTCGGCCGTTTCGAAGATCTCCGGTACGTCCCCGTCATTTTCTGCGACGCACCAATCGTCGGGGCGTGGATCGGCCGTCTGATCTCCGTTTTCGACTGAACTCGCACATCCAGCGAGCGTCGCGATCGAGGTAACGCTCAATAGTCGCAAGACGCGTCTTCGACTCGATTCGTCGCTCTCGCGTCGCTCCCGAGCGCCTTTGTGGTTCATGTTAGACATATGTATGTTATCATTATACATAATTCCTGTCATACACGGTACGGGCCGAGCTTAATCGCCCTGGCGGTTCGCTCTCCGATCGCGCGTGCGTTTGAAGTCGCGGTTGACATTCGTCCGTGACGGGTGGGTACCGGCACTTCTTTTAGGTGCCGAGATCCACCGAACGGTATGGTAACGCTCGGACTGGTGGTCGCACAGTTCAACAAATCCCGACCGGTAACCCACGAGATGGAATCTCGTGCCCGGGAGGCGGTGGCCGACGCCGACGCCGAAATCGTCGAGACGATAGAGGTTCCTGGATCGTACGATACGCCGCTCGCGGCCGATCGACTCGCGAGACGAGATGACGTTGACGCGGTCGTCGCGATCGGCGCAATCGTCACCGGCGATACGGAGCACGACCGCGTGATCGCGGACGCGGC
>CAZLHT010000357.1:0-1965 GCA_964559185.1 uncultured Natronomonas sp. | reverse complement strand
ACACCGAAGCAAGATCTGATCGGCATGGTTGATCCCCGACCGAGGGTTTCGCCTCGTTCGACTCGAACGCCCGCAGAACTGTTCCGTAGCCCCCGCGTACGGAACGTATGGCACTCCAGATTGGAACACAAATCGTTGACCGAACGTTCGTCGAACTGGTCGCGGGACTCGAGGCCGCGGTCCCGCGTCTCGTCTCCGGGCTCGTCTTCGCCGTCGTCGCCTACGTCGCAATCAGGATCGTCCTGATCCTGCTCGGGGGAGTCCTCCGCGGGTATTACTCCGATCGACGCGCGCTCGTCGCCCAACTGGGCGTCGGGATCGCCGGGACGTTCCTGTGGTTCGGCGCGGCGCTCGCGTTCTTGAAGATCGTCGGCTTCGGCGAGATCGCGGCGAGTCTCGGAACCGCGGTCGGGTTCGTCGCGCTCGGCGTCTCCTACGCCCTCTCTGAGATGATAGAGGACACCGTCTCCGGCGTCTATCTCCTCCGGGACCCGGATTTCGAGGTCGGCGATCGGGTCCTCGTCGACGAGACGGAGGGGGCCGTCGCCGCGATCGAGCTGCGGAAGAGTCGGTTCTCGATGGACAACGGGGGCCGGGTCGTGTTGGCCAATCGCGACGTCGAATCGGAGTGGACGAAACGGGCCGTCGACGGAACGGACTGAGAGCCAACGGCCGAGTTACGGCGATCGGGACAACCGGTCGTCGACGATCGTCCGTGCGACCGCGACCGCGTTTTCGATTCCGCGTTCGAAGCCAGCCTCGAAGGTCGAACCGAGGAGGGACTCGCGGGCCGACACGCCCGGTTCGGGCCGGTCGTGGTTCGAGATTCCGCGGATCGAGAGATACCGATCGAGCCGCCCGAACCGATCGAGCGCCGCCGCCGTCCCGGCGTCCTCCATCTCCGTCGCCCGGTAGGGGCCGGCCCCACGCGTTTCGACGAACCACGCCGCCTGCTCGGCGAGTTCGTGGCCGTGCCAGATCTCATCGCCACAGAGGTTCGTCCCAACGACGACGGCCGGCGCGTCCGCATCGGCGTCGTCGACCGGGGCGAGATCCGCCCGCTCTGCGAGTTCTCGGGCCTCGGCGACCAACTCGTCGTCGAGTTCGAAGACGCCCCCGTCCTCGGTGTAGGGATTCGGGATGATCGGCCATTCCCCGTTTTCGTCGGCCGGATCGACCCGGGCCTTGTCGTCCCAGTCGACGATCGCGTCGGCGAGAAGGACCGAACCGACCGGATGGGTCGGCGGGCCACCGGCGACGCCGACCGAGAGCACGAGCGCGCCCTCAAGGTCGAGCCGCTCGCTCGAGAGAAGCGCGGTCGTCGTGGTCGCGGCCGCGCTCTTGCCGATCCCCGTCGGGACGACGGCCAGCCCCCGATCCGAGTGCCGAAGCGGGGTCCCCACGCCCGCTATTCGAACCGTTTGATCGAGATCGTACGCCGCCCGCCAGGGAGCCGCCTCGCCCGGCAGCCCGGCCAGATCGTCGAACGCCGGCAACACCAGCGCGTCCACCTCGAGAGTCATACGGGCCCTTCGAGGAGTCACACCAAAGGGGCGGCGATCGGGGCGGGACAAAATCCGGGACAAAGGTGCGACGGCGATCGCGAATGCGAATGCGGATTCGAACGCGCCCCTGGAGGACGGCACTTAAGAGCACCCGCTCCCGAACGGACGGTAATGGCGAACTCGAACGAGAAGGGCGATCGCAGGGAGCGCGAACTCGTCACGGCGCTCGACGAGGCCGGATTCGCGGTCATGCGCGCCCCCGCCTCGGGGAGCGCGACCGAGCGCGAACTCCCCGACGTGCTCGCCGGCGACGGCGAGACGTTCTACGCGATCGAGGCGAAATCCTCAGCCGGAAAGCCGATCTATCTCTCCGGCGAGGAGATCGAAGCGCTCGTTTACTTCGCGCGAAATTTCGGGGCGAAACCCCGCGTCGGCGTGCGTTTCGACCGCGAGGACTGGT
>CAZLHT010000356.1:0-1972 GCA_964559185.1 uncultured Natronomonas sp. | reverse complement strand
CGCGACCGTCGTCGCTGTCTCGGACGTGAACAGTGGGATCTACGATGCCGACGGTCTCGACACCGAGGACGTACTGTCCCACGAGGAACAGCCCGGAATGGTCTCGGGTTACGACGCGCCCGAGACGCTCTCGAACGCCGAACTGCTCGAACTCGATGTCGATGTATTGATCCCGGCGGCCATCGGTAACGTCCTCACCGAAGGGAACGCCGAAGACGTGCGCGCGGGGATGATCGTCGAGGGTGCGAACGGCCCGACGACCGCTGCGGCCGACGAAATTTTCGAGGAACGCGGGATCCCCGTGATCCCGGATATCCTCGCCAACGCCGGCGGCGTCACCGTCTCGTACTTCGAGTGGCTCCAGGACATCAACCGGCGCGCGTGGTCGCTTGACCGCGTCCACGAGGAACTCGAAAGCGAGATGCTACAGGCGTGGGCGGACGTCCGCGAGGAGTTCGAGGCGCGCGACGCGACGTGGCGCGACGCGGCACAGATCGTTGCGCTTTCCCGCGTCGGTGAGGCTCATCAGGTGCGTGGACTCTGGCCCTAACCACGGGTTCAAACCGACCAGCCCCGTTTTTCGGACATGGCCAGACGAAGCGTGCTGTTCTCGCCGGGCGACCGCCCGGAGTTCATGCACAACGCGCCCGACACCGGGACCGACGCCGTGGTATTCGATCTCGAAGACGCGGTCGTCCCCGGGCGAAAAGCCGACGCGCGCGAGACGGTCGCGGACGTGCTCTCCGATCCGGCGTTCGATCCCGACTGTGAGGTGTGTGTCCGCGTCAATCCCGATCCGACCAACGATCTCGATAGCGTGCTCGGCGACGGAGTCCGTCTCGATGCCGTCATGGTGCCGAAGGTCGCCGCCGCCACGGATGTCGAAACCGTTGCCGACTCGCTCGCGGAGCGCGACCGTTCGGTTCCGATCCTCGCGCTGGTAGAGAGCGCCGCCGGCGTGCTCAGTTCTCCGGAAATCGCCGCCGTAGATGCGACCGACGCGCTCGTCTTCGGTGCGGAGGACCTCGCCGCGGATCTCGGCGCGAGCAGAACCGAGGAAGGCACGGAAGTGCTGTACGCCAGAGAGCGGGTCGTCCTCGCCGCGAGCGCCGCGGGTATCGACGCCATCGACACGCTCGTCACGGACATCGAAGATACCGACCGGCTCGCAGCCGATACGGCGTTCGCCATCGAACTCGGGTACGACGGAAAGCTGGCGATCCACCCCGGACAGGTATCGGTCATCAACGACGCGTTTACCCCCAATCCCGAGCGGATCGAATGGGCAAAACGCGTGCTCGAAGCGCGCGAGGAGGCCGACGCGGCGGGTCGGGGCGTCTTCCGCGTCGACGGCGAGATGATCGACGCGCCACTGATCGCACAGGCCGAGCGCGTACTCGAACGCGCGCGGGCGGCCGACCAAATGTAAGACTTGCCCGATGCCGGTACGCTTAACCCTCGAATCCACGACTGGTCCGGTATGTCGAACGGCGTGAACCCCTTCGAGAGCGTTCAAGAGCAGATCGACGATGCTGCGGCGTTCCTCGATGTAGACGAGGACATCGTCGAGCGGCTGAAACACCCCCAACGTGTACTGGAGACGAACCTCACGGTCGAGTGGGACGACGGCTCGCTCGAACGATTCAAAGCGTTTCGCTCGCAGTTCAACGACGACCGGGGACCGTACAAAGGCGGGATCCGCTACCATCCGGGCGTCACCCGCGACGAAGTGAAAGCGCTCTCGGGGTGGATGGCGTACAAGTGTGCCATGGTCGATATCCCCTACGGCGGTGGCAAGGGCGGGATCGTCATCGACCCCGCCGAGTACTCCGAGGACGAACTCGAACGGATCACCCGCGCGTTCGCAACCGAACTCCGTCCGTTGATCGGCGAGGATCGGGATATCCCCGCGCCCGATGTCAACACCGGCCCGCGCGAGCTGAACTGGATCAAGGACACCTACGAAACCCTC
>CAZLHT010000355.1:0-1985 GCA_964559185.1 uncultured Natronomonas sp. | reverse complement strand
CGAACACGGGTCCAACGCACCCCATGCGCAGAGGATACCACTACCCCACGGTCCCTCGCGGTTCGACGGACGGCAGAGGGACGTTTAACGTCTTCGTTTCGATCATTTCCCTACACCAACACGCGTTCCAACTCGACGGCGAGACCCGTTTCGCCCCCGGGATCGCCGGCCAGGTGGCCGAGACAGACCGCCGCCCCGTCGGGCGTGTAACACGCGACGAGCGCGCCCTCTTTCGCGCCGTCGAGGTCGAACTCGAGCACGCCGGGGGCGTACACCGGCGCACCCTCGGCGATCTCCGCGGCCGCGGAGGGGGCGACCGTCAGACTCGGTACCCCTTCCAGGGCCCGTTCGGCGGGCGAGACGACCTCCCGAAGGAGTTCGGGATCGTCGTTCTCGCGCCAGAAGGCGAGGCCGTCGGCGAGATCTTCCATCGTCGAGAGTGTCCGGTCGTCGAAGTGACCGGTTTCCGTCCGCCGGAGATCGCCCATGTGTCCGCCGGTCCCCAGCGCGAGTCCCAGATCGTGACAGAGCTTTCTGACGTACGTTCCACTCTCGCACTCGATGGCGAGCAACGCACGCCGGGATTCCCGTTCGAGGGCGTCGAGACGGTAGATCTCCCGGGTCCGGAGGCGGCGGGCGACGGCGGATTTCCGCGGCGGTTTCTGATGGAGCGGCCCCTCGAATTCCGAAAGCGTCGATTCGAAGTCCTCCGGTGCCGGCGCGTGTAGTTCCAGTACCGCGACGTACTCCTTCCGGCTCGTCTCGAACACCTGGGCCGCTCGCGTCGCAGTTCCCGTCAATACGGGGAGACAGCCGGTGACCTTTGGGTCGAGGGTCCCGGCGTGGGCCGCCCGCTCGACGCCGGCCAGATCCCGGACCCAGGCGGCGACCTGATGGGCGGAGGGGCCGGGCGGTTTATCGAGGTTGACGACGCCGAACTCGAGGAGCGTCTCGGGCGCGCGATCGTCGGGCGGTCCGCGAGCGAGCATGGTCAAAACTCGTAGTTGATGCCGTCGATTGGCGTTTTCCCCTCGTCCTCGCCCGGGTCGTACGCTTCGATCGCGGTTTCGACGACGGTGAGGACGGCCTCGGGAGAAAATCGGGCGGTGTTGAGGGCCAGATCGTAGATCTCGAGTTCCTCGATGTCGATGTTGTAGTACTCCTCGTAGCGGTGGCTCTCGCTCGCGGCCCGTTCGATGGTCTCCTTTCGGGCCGTCTCCGGCGGTTTGTCCTCCCGATCGGCGATTCGCGCCACCCGAACGTCGAGCGGGGCGTCGAGCCAGACGCGGAAATCGGCGAAGTCGCCGGCCATCCAGCCGGCCAGCCGTGACTCCAGGACGAGATTTTCCTGCGTCGCCGCCAGCTCGCGCTGTCGCCGGTCGAGATCGAGGTCGATCGCCTCGTCCTCCTCGGCCTGCCTGTTCAACTCCAGCGGCGTCAAGCCGCGCTCGTCGGCCAGCTTTCTGAAGATGTCACCACCGCTCACGTGTTCGGATCCGAGTATCTCCGCGAGCCCCGAAGCGACGGTGCTCTTGCCGCTGCCGGCGGGTCCGGAGATGGTTATCAACATATCGGTACTCTGCCGCTGTCGGTAAAAGTCGTTACCCTTCGCGGCCGATCGATCGCGGTTCGATACCTCCGACGCGGCGATCACGTCGGCGACGTCTGGATGTTCAGCGCCTTTCGCATGATCTGGGTGAAACACATCGAACAGACGAAGTACCAGACGATCCACGTCTGGATCGGTCCGAGCAGCGACTCGGTCCAGCTCACCTCGCCGGCCATCGGCAAGACGACGCTCGTCAGCTCGTAGTGTGCCTGGCCGCCGCGAAAGCCCACCGCCCAGTACATCCACAGAAAGACCGGAATCGTGAGCACCATGATCCACACCATCGGCCGGAACTGCTCTTTGAACATCCCGAGGTTGTCCGCCATCGCCTCCATCTGCTCGTCCTGGATGCGCTCGAGGGCCTCGTCGTCGCCGC
>CAZLHT010000354.1:0-1991 GCA_964559185.1 uncultured Natronomonas sp. | reverse complement strand
CCGACGAGTACGGTCAAGAGCACGAGCCAGACGAGTTGGCTCACCGCGGTACGGGATCGAGTCGAACCCAATCGGCGAAGTCGCAGCGGGATCGAATCGAACAGCAAAAACGAGAGAAACGCCGACTCCTCGTCCGTTCCGGCGTCGGGGAGCAGCGTCTCGAGCGCGCGCTTGGAGTACCCCTGCCAGAAGGCGCGCTTCATCAACCATCGCGGCTCGGTCCGGTACTCGAACACCTTGTGTCCGACCGTCGCGTCCGGGGTGTAGATCACGCCCCGTTCGAACTCCGCTCTGAGTCGGGTACCGAGTTCGGATTCGTGCGCCTGAATCTCGGCGTCGCCCTTCCGCCCGACGTGGGGGTCGAACCCGCCCAGCTCCTCAATGACGTCCATCCGAAAGGAGATGTTCGAGCCGAAGGTGTTTCGGACCTCCTCGCCCGGGTCGGCGAAGCCGCGGTGGGTGACGCCGATCAGCCAGTAGAACTCCTCGGGGAGGAATTCGGGCTTTCCGTCGACCCAGATCGGCGTCATCTTCCCGCCAACGGCGACGGCATCGGTTTCTTCATACACCGTCACGAGTTCTGCGATCCACTCCGGATCGGCGATCGCGTCGTCGTCGATCTGGGCGACGACGTCGCCCGTCGCGAGTTCGATGCCGTGGTTTCGCGCCGCAGAGATGCCGACGTTCTCCTCGGTGCGCGAGATGATCGTGTCGGGTCGATCGCCGTAGTCAGCCTGCATCCGCCGATATACCGCCTCGTTGCCGTCCGAGACCAAGACGAGTTCGATGTCGTCGTACGTCTGTTCACGCACGCTATCGACCGCCTCCGCGAAGTGTTCATAGATGTCTTCGGTATACGTACAGATGACGACCGAGACCTTCATCAATTGATTCGTTCTGTCGATCCGCCGATAAGGGTTATGTAACAGTCCTTGCCAATTTGAAGGAGGTATATAGACGAACCCGCCCCCGCCGATCAGGTCTGGAACGTCAGTTCACGCCTGTTCCTCACATCGCCACCACTGATTCTCCGACGTAGTCCTCCTGAGCGAGCGGGAGATCTGCCGTATCCATATGCGGGTGCAAAATCAGGTCCTGTGAACGTTAGTATTTAAAGAATCGGAGGCAATCTGTGACACGCATCGATTCCGAGCGCTGTTGCGTCGGATTGTCTCGGGGGCAATGATTTTTACTCACGATGCCCGTTCGAAGACCCATGAACCCGACGACGGAGTGGTACGACACCACGGCGGTCACCCCGAACAGCCGGCTGATCACGGAAGCGCCCGTGACCCTCCCGAGTAACTGCTATCTCGTCTCGGGCACCGAACGAAACGTCCTGTTCGATACGGGCCTCGGCGTCGGGGACCTGAAGGGGCTACTCTCGGAGGTAACCGAGAGCGATCGCCCGACTCGGGTCGTATTGAGCCACTTCCACTGGGATCACATCGGCAACGCCCACCGGTTCAAGGACGTGTGGATTCACGATCGGGAGCGCCGTACGGACGGGGCGGTGGCCATCGACGCACTCTCTTCGGAGTTCGTCGATCGGCCACAGCAGTTCGTCGCGACCCACCGCGAACGAGAGAGGCCGTTCCCCGACGGCTTCGATCCCGACACCTTCGACGTTCCGGCGGTCGAAACCGTCTCGTCCATCGATCCGGCGACGTCGATTCCGCTCGGGAATCGCGAACTCGAGGTCGTCGAGATTCCGGGGCACTCGCCGGGGCAGATCGCCCTCCTCGACGAGCTCGACGGCGTGCTGTACGGCGCGGACCTCGTCCACATCGAGACGAACGCCTACCTTCACTTTCAGGAATCCAGTCTCGAATCGTACATCGAATCCCTCACAGGGGTCATCGACCTCTACGAAGACGACCGCTTCGAGACGCTCGTGACGGGACACAACCCGCCGCTCGCTGGCGAAGAGCTTGATGTTCTCTACACGCTCGAGGACGCACTTCGGTCGATCGCCGACGGCGAACGCGAAG
>CAZLHT010000353.1:0-2007 GCA_964559185.1 uncultured Natronomonas sp. | reverse complement strand
GCCTCGGTCGTCGTCAAGCCGGCCGGCTCGGCGTCGATCCGGGGAACCGACGCCTTCGAACGATGTCACGAGGTCGCGCGGCAGGTGAACGGCGGCGGCCACCCGAAGGCTGCGGGGTGCAAACCGGATATCTACGACGATATGCTGGATTACGCCCACCACTGGACGACCCACGGCGCCGTCACGAAACAGGTCATCCTCGAGGCGTTTCGGGACCTCGAAGGGACCGAGGAGTAACCGCTTGCGACATTGCTTACCGTTAGGCTTTACCCGTATCTCCCGGTATCCGGTACATGGATCAGTTACAGCGGTCGTTACTCGAATCACCGATCGTCGAGAAGGAGGGATATCACTACTTCGTTCACCCGATCAGCGACGGCGTTCCGATGCTCGAGCCCAGCCTTCTCAGGGAAATCGTCATCAAGATCATCCGGAAGGCACAACTCGAAAACGTCGATAAGATCGTCACACCAGCTGCGATGGGTATCCACATCTCGACCGCCGTCTCGCTCATGACGGACATCCCGCTCGTGGTCATCCGAAAGCGCGAGTACGGCCTGAAGGGGGAGACGCCGCTGTTTCAGCGGACCGGCTACTCGGAGAATCAGATGTACATCAACGACGTCGATGAGGGCGACAACGTGCTCGTTCTTGACGACGTGCTCTCGACGGGCGGGACGCTGTCGGCGATCTGTACAGCCCTCGAAGAGATCGGCGCGAACATCGTCGACGTCGTCGCCGTGATCAAAAAAGAGGACGGTACGAACGAACTCGAAACCTCCGAATACAGCGCGAAGACGCTGATCAACGTCACCATCGAAGACGGCGAAGTCGTCATCGTAAATCCGACCGGCGACGACTGACGCCCTCGCGATCCGTCGAATATTCGAACGCCCTGTTGCGATTCGATTCGTCCACTTGACGGATTCTTCGTTGGTCGGATAACTCTGTGGCGATAGTATCTGATCTACGATACGAAACGACCCGACTACCATAGCGGGAGGACGATTTGAACGTCCGATCTCCGGGTTATGAGCCCGGCGGAATCTCCTGGCTATCCCATCCCGCTACCTGCTCGTAATCGGGTGTACCCATTAAGGGTTGTGTTTGACCCGCCGTCCGGTGAATATTTCGAGCGTCGGGGTTCCGAACTGGAGACACAGTTCCGGTCGGGAACGTTAGCTTTCGTCGCCGAGTGCGACCATCCGCTCGGCGACTTCCACGAGCGTTCCCCACGTGTTCAATCCGGCTCGAAACGCGACGGGGTCGTCGGCGTCGATTTCGATCGAGAGAGCAGACGTGCGTCGTGTTACGGTTGCGCTCGCACGATCGCCGTCGATCTCGCCGAGTTCCCGTTCGACGGCGTCCGCGACGAACTCTGCGGTTCGCGGCGAATCGTATCGAAAACTGAGATCGGCCGAGTGCACGCTACTGTACGTCGACCTCTTTGATGTCGCGGCTGCGCTCTTTCAGGAGGACGCGATGACCGCAGTAGGGACACCGGACGCCGCCGTACTCGTCCAGTTCGACGTCGCGCTTACAGCGGGAACACTTGTAGCTCATCGTTACTCTTCGTCGCCGATCGCGGCGCGAATCGAGCGTTTCACGGTCTTTCCGGCCGGGGTTTCGGGTCGGTAGGCGCCGCCGGCGAACGTCTCGCCCGTCTCCTCGTTGAGCCAGATACCGGTGCCGATACGCTTTACGTTGTCACCGTCGACCTTCGCGTCGTTCATTCCCTCTTCTACCTCCGCGACGCGGCGTCGGGAGATTCGTCCGTACCGCGCGCCGAAACGGCCGGCGCTCCCAGTCTTGCCCTTCTTGGCCATAGTAAGATACTATCACTCCAGCGGACGCATAAATCCCACGTTTTGCGCCCGGCAGCGCTTCCTCGATCGGTTCGGAGATCCGGTCTCGGATCGGTCGACGTCTGTCACCGCCCGAGCTCGGCGTCAGAAAGCGCTTCGTTGAGGTCCGATCTGACGTGTTCTCCGAGTTTGCGCTCACTCG
>CAZLHT010000352.1:0-2013 GCA_964559185.1 uncultured Natronomonas sp. | reverse complement strand
ACCGAACTCGGCCCCGAGGAGCTCGAGGCCGCGGCCGAAGCCGTCGACATCAAGAACGACTTCCTGCTCGAGGCGACCGGTCGGGACGCCAAGGCCCGCCGCGATTCGATGAAGCGGAAGGTCGAGGACGACCCGGACCACGATTTCGACTAACGAAATTTTACGCTGCGGTCTATCGCGAGCGAGGCGCGTAGCGCCCCGCTCGCGATGTCCCTCGGTAAAATTTCGATCAAAAGCCTCCTCCTTCCGTTCACTCGTCCTTTCAGTCCTCGCTCACATCAGTCGTCGGCCCGCTCGCTCACCCTTCGGGTTCGCTCGCGGTCGTAACCGGGTAACCGCCTGCCCTCCCCCGGGTCGTGCGGTTCGCCGCATCGCGGCGAACACGCGCTCCCGGCCAACCGGAGACTGACGAGCCGGACCTAATCGCTGCTAACCCGAGTGACGCCCGGCATCTCCGCTTTGGTATACTGGGGTTGCGGCGCACGCTCCGGGTCCGGCAGCCACTCTCGGAGACTCTCGTTGAACCGCTCGGGGCGCTCTCGAGGCGCCCAGTGGCCGCAGTTCTCGATCACCTCGAGTTCGGCCTCGGGAATCAGGTCGGCGGCTCGCTCGGACCACTCGAGCGGAACGAGCGGATCCTGCCGACCGTGGATCAGCAGCGTAGGCACCGACAGGGACTCGAGGTCGTCGACGAAGTTCGTCTTGACGCGGCCGCTGAAGGAGAGTTCGTTCTCCTGAAACTCGGTAAACGCCCGTATCGAGCCGGGTTCCATCAGCTTCCGCCTGGCGTCCTCGACGAACTGCTCGGGTAACGCGACCGCGACCGCGACGAGGCTCTCGAGGACACTTCGGACGCTTTGGGGCGTGGTACTGGCGGCGATCTTCCCGAACTCGGCCATTCCGGGGATCTGCGACAGGACCTTCCACTGGAGGGCGCTCGGTAATCGCCCGCCGAGCCCGTAGCTGTCGACGAGTGCGAGTCGCTCGACGCGGTCCTGATTGGCGAGCGCGTAGCCGAGTGCGACGCCGCCGCCCATCGAGATGCCGGCGAGCGAGACGCGCTCGAACGGTAGCGTCTCGAGGAAGCCGTCGAGAACGTCGACGTACGTCTCGAGGGTGTGCGTGACGTCGCCCGTGCTGTTGCCGTACTCCGGCCAGTCGATCG
Organism: uncultured Natronomonas sp.; assembly: GCA_964559185.1. Lineage (GTDB taxonomy): Archaea > Halobacteriota > Halobacteria > Halobacteriales > Haloarculaceae > Natronomonas. Next base: position 848 of record CAZLHT010000352.1, on the reverse strand, counting down.
CGTAGACGCGGTAGTCGTCCGCGAGGGCGTCGATCGCGTGTCGCCACGAGACGGTCGCGTCGTCGATCCCCGCGCCGTGACAGAGGACGACGGGCGGGCCGCTGGTTCCCGCTCGTCGGTAGGCGATCCGACAGTCACCGATGGTGGCGACGCCGGTTCCGCTCATGATCGAATCACGTCATCCGTGCAACGCCCTGCGGCCGTATGAGTGGCCGGATTGCAACTGAGCGCCGTCCCCGGCGGGAGGAGCGGGTAATCGGACGCCGGCGGTCGAACGGGCTCACCGACGTTCGGTCCCGGTATAGCGGACCCCGGTCGCGTCGGTCTGAATCCCTCGAGAGCGCGCGTTCCGGACGGAGCGATATCGGAACGCGACCCGGATGAGAGACGAATTATCATCTTCAGTGTCTCTATCCGGGGGGTGTATATTATTTTCTATTAACATACGATTCAGTGACACGATACGCCGCACTCGTCGGTGCCCGATATCGTTCCCGTGGCGGCCTCGAGCGGCCGCTCGCACAATGCGCGCTGTGACTTTATCGCCGTCGCCGGCGTGGATTCGCCCATGGTCGAAACTGGCGAGACACCGGCGAAGGAAGGCGATGAGGAGGCCGTCGAGGAGGTACAGCAACTCAATTTCGGACAGGCGGTCTACGACGAGGACGGCAACGAACTCGGCAAGATCCGCGGGTTCGAGCAGAGCGGCTTCTTCGTCACGACCCGCGACGGTGCCGAAGCGATGAGCGTCGAACACGCTCGCTCGGGCCACGAGTTCGGCGAGGCCCACCTCATGTGGCGCTGTATGGAGTGTGGCGAGATGGGTGACCTCGACGACGGCCTCCCCG
>CAZLHT010000351.1:0-2034 GCA_964559185.1 uncultured Natronomonas sp. | reverse complement strand
CCACGGATCGTTCCGGCGGGCGGCGTATATACTTTTCTTCACAGGCTCGGACCGTTCCGCTGACGCCACGGATCCAGAGCCCGATGGGCCGACCGTCGATCTCGTCTATCGTCGCCAGAACCGCCCGAAGTCGGTCGACCTCGCCTCGACGTACCCGAACGACGGCGCTCCCCTCTGCGTCGGAGAACCGAAAGTGAAGCAAACTCGCGTCGAGCGCCGCGCTTCCGGCATCGCCGACGAGATTCTGCGTGTCGAACCAGAGCGTCCGCTGGAAGGCTTGCCGATCGATGTCGGCATCCGGCCACGACTCGATCCCGATGGCGACGTACCGCCACCTGGGACGTAGATGTTTCGGGAGGTGTTTCACGCGTTCACACTGTAGGACCGCCAGACGGATAGCTCCGACGGCACCGGCGGCTGTATCCGCCTTTTCGATCAGCGCTCGCCGTCCGGGGACTCGATTCGCACGCCCGGTTCGACGATTGAATCTGATCGTCGAGATCGGTTCCGTTCGGCCAGTTCGCGCCACGCCTCAAGTCCGGCCGCGATCGCGTCGCGGTCGAGGCCGATTACCTCCCCGACCGCGATCAGTTCCCGCGGCGCGCGCACCTGCAGGTGCGAACGAGCGTCGGCGGAAACAACATACGGGACGTCGTACTTTTCCGTGAGTTCCCGGAGCTTTCGAAGGCCCTGAATCGTCTGCACTCTCTCGCCGCCCTCGGCCCGAAGGACACGGGCCAAGTTGAACTCCAGGTGGACGCCGTTTTCCGCCGCGGCTTTCGCCAGCACGTGGTTGACGTCGCCCTCGCACATCGGATGTGCGAGCACGTCGACGGCCGGCTGTTCGACGGCGAATCGGTTCAGCGAACCGCCGTGGACGCAGACGATCGCCCGCTTCGAGCGGTGGTTTCCAACCAGACCGCTGGCTCGGCCGGGATCGTCAGCCCTGATTTCGATTCCCGGCACCACGTCAATTCCGTAACGTTCGCCGATACGTTGGGGCTCGTACTCGGCCTGGACGTCGCCGTGATTTCGGATTACGACACCCTCGTAGCCGTACGCCGCCGCAGTCTTCGCGAGCCGGGCGGCGGTCGATCGGCCGTCAGGGTGCGCGTGGACGCCCTCGTACATACCGACCGATCCGAGCCGGCCGACCTTTGCTGTTGTGCTCCCGTCGAATCGAACTCGGGTATCCCCCCCATCCACACCGTCGACGTCACATCTCACCGACGCCGATCGACGTCATGGCTCGACGGGAGGAGGATCCGGGGTCGATCTGAGGCGGCCCCGAGACGGAATCCGGTGAAGTGAACCACCAGTGCAACGTTCGGCGCCTTCGTCACGGCGGTCAAGAAGCGGCGATCGCGGCGAAGACGGCGTGAATCCGGACCGGAGTCGTCGCGCGGACAACGAACGGCCCGACGAACGAGAGCGCGAGCGCGTTCGCCAGGAGATGGGTGAGTCCGCCGTGGGCGTAGACGCCCGTGAGAGTCGTCCCCGGGCGGTCCTCCAGCGGGGCGGCAAGGGCGAACGCCCCCTCTCTCCTCGCCGATCCCGACCCGTTATCGATCGCCTGCACCGCGATGACACAAACGTCGTCAGCGTCGGTCGATCCCTGCGATCGTTCGGAGTTCGAGAGCCATCAGTACTGGAGGTCGTCGGTATATCGATCCAGGAGGAGCACTGCAGAACCGCCGACAGCTGCTGGAACGACGACGAGGGCGACTGTAGCTGTCGAGATGGCGGAAACGTTGTCCGCAACTTGGTTGATGGGAAGCCGAAGTGCGCCGACCATGAGACTGACCAGAAAAACGAGCGTTCCCTGCCGGTAGCGCTCCAGCGCAGCCCGGACGGCATACGCGACCGAGAACAGGCCGACGAGCGCGCCGGCCATGAAGACGACGAAGGGAGCGAGCGCGTCGAGAAGCGGCTCCACGTTTCCGTCGAACGTTGCGAGCGCGCCGTCAAGGATCCGTCTAGGAATTCCGCTCACGTACTCGTATTGGCCCATCATGAGCAAGAGGAACGCCCCCG
>CAZLHT010000350.1:0-2043 GCA_964559185.1 uncultured Natronomonas sp. | reverse complement strand
AGGAACTCAAATCCCAAAGCAAAGACGGTTTAGAGGACCTCATCGAATACGGCGACGATGAAGAGTAGTAAGATCGTCGCTACGGTGTTCGCCGTTCTGTTGTTCGGAACGTTGTTCGCGGGGACGACGTTGGCGGTCCAGAGCACGCCTCGGGATATCCCGGAGGAATCGGAAGTCGGAGCGGACATGGAAACGACGTTCGAGATCACCGAACTGTTCGACGAGTTCGAATCGTGGACGCTTGCCGCCGAAACCGACCTCGAGAACGCCACTTGGACGATTTGGCAGTACGATCAAGCCGGAAGCGAAATTTCCCGAGAGGAGATCGACGGACGGAATGCGACGCAGCCGATAGACATCGAAGACGGGACGTCGTCGGTCGAGGTTCGCGTGACGGGGACGACACCCGAGATCGACGAACTGAGCTACGATCCGCCGGACCGATTCGTCGTGGCGAACTTCACACAGCAGCGCGAAGGCGGGTCGGCAAACGACATCGCGACCCACCAAACGCACCACTACACTGACGAAAGCAGGGACGCTCGCGAGGCCATCGACGGCGCTAGAGAGTCCATCAACGGTTCGGGATCGGACGATGCCCGGTCCTCGCTCGATAGCGCGATTTCCGCGTACGAGAACGGTAACTTCGAGAACGCCAACGACTTGGCCGAACGGGCCGAGGACGATGCTTCCCAGAGTCAACTTCTCAGAACCGGCCTCATTGTGGGTGGCGTCGGGATCACGTTGCTGCTGATTGTATTCGTCGGCTATCGTGTGTATAAATCCCGACAGAAGGGTCCCAGCCTGCTGAAGTGATGGACGTCCTTGTTCCGTTCGCGACGGATGAGCCCAAAACGAGGCTCGCCGGCGTACTCAACCCGGACGAACGGGCGGACTTCGCTCACACGATGCTTCGGGACGTTTGCGAAGCGGTCTCGGAGGTGGGCGCATCGCCGACGGTGCTCTCGACCGATCACCTCGAGTGCGAGTGGCCGGTCCTCCTCGACGATCGGCTGTTGACTCCGGCCGTCAACGCCAATCTTGATCCTCCGACCGCGGTCATCATGGCGGATCTGGCGCTCGCGACGCCGATGGCGTTGTCGCGTCTCTTCGATGCCGATGGCGACGTCGTTATCGCCCCCGGTCTCGGGGGTGGAACGAACGCCCTCGTGGTCCGACATCCCGACTTCTACACCGATTACCACGGCACGTCAGTCGCGGACCATCGGCGAATCGCCGACGAAATCGGCGCGACCGTCACCCACGTCGACTCCTTCCGTCTGGCAGTCGACATCGACGAACCCGAAGATCTCGTCGAACTCGCCTTGCACGGCGACGGACGGGCCGCGGCGTGGCTCGAGAACGCCGAAATCGATGTTACGGCGGGGTCGACCGGAGGGCGAGCGACCGTGACGCGCGATCGAAACTAATCGATAACAGAGAGAACGATCCTTTTAATTCCTCGACGGACCCACTGGGTGACGTGTTCGGCGCAGAGGCGTACGGAGTCGAGCTGACGATCGAGGAGACGGAGAGGGAGCGACTGCTCTCGGTCGAACCGTCCGACGTCTCCGCCGCGTCCGAACTGACGTTCGCGAGGAACGTCTTCGTCCCGCTGACGACCGCTTGCCGGTACACCTGTACGTACTGCACGTACTACGATCCGCCGGGGCGGGCGTCGCTCTTGTCGCCCGAGGAAATCCGGGAGATTTGCGAGCGCGGCGCGGACGCGGGTTGTACGGAGGCGCTGTTTACCTTCGGCGACGATCCCGACGACCGATACACCGAGATACACGAACAGCTCACGGAGCTCGGTCACGACTCGATCCACTCGTACCTCCGGGAAGCGTGCGAAATCGCCCTCGACTGTGGGCTGTTGCCTCATTCGAACCCCGGCGATCAGACGCGCGAGCAGATGGAACTCGTCACCGACGTGAACGCGTCGATGGGCGTCATGCTCGAGACGACAGCCGACGTCCCGGCGCACGGTGGTCCCCGATCGAAGGAACCTGGCCAGCGGATCGCGACGCTCGCAACCGCGGG
>CAZLHT010000349.1:0-2059 GCA_964559185.1 uncultured Natronomonas sp. | reverse complement strand
ATGGCTCCCGAATCGGATCGATACGTTCAACTCGCGTCCGCCGCCGACGCGAAACGGCACAGTCCACAGACCCACCACGTCGGGGGTCGGAGCATCGGCGTCTTCTATCACGATGGCGAGTTCTACGCGACCGACAACCGGTGTCCGCACATGGGATTTCCGCTCACGGCGGGTTCGGTCGACGAGGGCATCCTGACGTGCCCGTGGCATCACGCGCGATTCGAAATTTCGTGTGGCGATACCCTCGATCCGTTCGCGGACGACGTCCGGACCTACCCCCTCGAGGTGCGGGATGGGGACCTCTACGTCGATCCGAATCCCGGACGGGACGAGCCCCCGGCGGACCACTGGCGTGCCCGCCTCGAACACGGTCTCCGTGAAAATCTCGGTCTCGTCGTCGCAAAATCCGTCATTGGCCTCGATGACGCGGGCGTCCCGTACACGGTACCGGTCGAAATCGGAACGGAATTTGGCACCGACTACCGACAAGATGGCTGGGGGCGAGGACTGACGACGCTCGCGGTGATGGCGAACCTCCTCGAGGACCTCCGCGGTGACGACCGACGCCGTGCCCTCTACGTCGGACTCACCGACGTCGCGAACGACTGTGCGGGCGAACCGCCCTTCTTCGCGCAGGCACCGCTCTCGACCGACGGTGTGTCCACGGCGCGGCTCAAAGAATGGTTCCGCGACAGCATCGAGGTTCGAGACGCCGACGCTGCCGAACGGGTACTGGGGGCGGCAATCGCGTCCGAGGCGGGCGCATCGGCGATCGCCGAACTGCTCGTCGCCGCCGCCACGGACCATCGCTATCTGGATTCCGGCCACCGACTCGACTTCATCAACAAGGCCTTCGAGACACTCGATCACGTCGGCTTCGAGTACGCCGAGGACGTGCTCTGCAGTCTCGTTCCAGCTCTCGCCTCGGCCACCCGCGCGGAGGAGACGTCGGCCTGGCAACGTCCGATCGATATCGCCCAGTTGTGCGTCGATGCCGCAGCGGACCTGCCGGAACGCCTCGAGAACGGCGCCGGAACGACCTGGGACGAGCCGGCGGAGTTCGTCGACGTCCTGCTCGGGGACGATGCGCGCGAAATCATCGACACCCTCACCGCGGCGATAGCCGACGGCGTGAGTGCGGCGGAACTCTCCCGGGTCGTCGCGTACGCGGCCGGCCGTCGGATCGCACACTTCGGCACGAGCAACGAGTTCCGCGACTGGAACACCGTCCATCACACCTACACCTACGCGAACGCCGTGAACCGGCTTTCTCACCGGACCGACGCGTCCGAGGTGTATCGCGGGGTCTTCGATGCGGCGATGAAGATGTATCTCGATCGGTTTCTCAACACCCCGCCGGCGCCGCTTCCCGATCCGGACGGCACCGGCGATCCCGAGGAGATTCTGCGGACGCTATCGGAGTGTTTCGAGGTGGAGTCAGACGACACGGTCGCGAACGCCGGCTCCCTGACGGCCGAGTACCTCGCCGCCGACGGTGCCGTCGCGATGTTGAAGGCGACGCTCGGGGAGGTACTGCTCCGTGAGGACGTCGGATTCCATCCGCGCCAGAACCTGGAGGCGGCCTTCAGCCAATACGAGGCGGCCAGCACCGAACGCCGCGGTCGGGTGCATCTCATCGCGACCGCGCGATATCTGTCGGCGCATACACCCACTCGGCGATCGGGCGAACAGACGTTCCAGATCGCGGCGCGGTTACATCGTGGCGAGAAGATACATGAACGGTGACATTTCTTCGGCTTGGGCGGGGTATTAGCCCGTACCTTTCAAAAAGTATAGTTCCAGCGTAACTACTCGAAGCGTATGGTGGAATACGGCCCGGATATTTATCATGTGACCGTTCAAACAAACGAACTCATATGGCTGAATATATCGACCAGTCGTCGCTGGTCACTGCATTCGGACTCCTCATCGCCGGTGTCGCCATCGTCGGAACACAGTTTCTCGGATGGGAATGGGGATCGGGCCAGCTGATTCCAACGATTCTCGGTCTCGTTGCGGCTGGGATTGCCCTCACACTCGTCGCCGGGCGCGTACTGGG
>CAZLHT010000348.1:0-2062 GCA_964559185.1 uncultured Natronomonas sp. | reverse complement strand
TGCGGTTCGCCGTAGTGCGCCTCCGCCACCTTTCCGAGTTCGATGAGCCGCTCGAATTCATCGTCGTCGAGGACGCGTGCGTCCCGTTTGTCCGCTGGAACCTCTCGCTTGACGGTTTCGCCCGTCTCCTCGTCTTTGAGCATCATGAGCTTCTTCTCGGCCACCGTGGACGAGAGCACCTCGCCGGTGTCGCGATCGATGACGTAGTTATCCGGCGACACGGACCCCGAGACAACCGCTTCGCCGAGTCCCCACGCCGCCTCGATGATGAGCTTCGACTCGCCGGTCGAGGGATGGGAGGTGAACAGCACGCCCGATTTATCCGCATCAACCATCCGCTGGACCACGACGGCGATGTCGACCACGTCGTGTTCGAAGCCCTGCTCGTTGCGGTAGTAGATCGCTCGCTGGGTGAAAAGCGAGGCCCAGCACCGTTTGATCCGTTCGATGAGATCGTCTCTGGTGATATTGAGGTAGGTCTCTTGCTGGCCCGCAAACGAGGCCGACGGAAGGTCTTCCGCCGTGGCCGACGAGCGGACCGCGACGAACGCATTCCCGTCGTCGAGGTCGTCGTAGGCCGCGAGGATCTCCGCGCGAACCTCTTCCGGGATCTCCGTTTCGAGAATGAGTTCCTCGGCTTTCGCCTCCGCCTCGGCGAGGGCGTCGGAGTCGTCCGAATCGATCGCAACCGCCTCGAACAGTTCCTCGTCGATCCCCGTCTCTTCGATGAACGCTCGGTAGGTCCCCGCCGTGACGACGTACCCCGGCGGGACCGGCAGCCCCGCAGCGGTCATCTCACCGAGGGACGCACCCTTGCCGCCGACCTTCCCGATGTCGTCGGATCTGATCTCGTCGAGCCAGAGTACGGGCTTCTTGGAGCTGTCTGTCCCGTCTGCTGTCATCACGCTATGGTTCATCGCCCCCCAACTTAGGCCATTCGTTCGTCGCGTGATACGATTCGCCCCCGCGTCTTCGTCCGATTACGACGATCGTGACGCGTCGATTATCTCGTCGTCGCCGAAATCTGGAACCGCGATCGTCCCGTCGAACGCCGTCACCGCGCGTCCGCCGATCGAAACCGGATCGATCCCCGCTCGAACGCGGACTCGACCGGGCCGGTCGACGAAGTGTCCCTGCTCGAAGATCAACTCTTCGGGTAACTCGCCTTCGAACGCGTCGACATCGCGGAGATACGCGCCGACCGCCCCCGAGGCCGTTCCCGTCACCGGATCCTCGTCGACGCCGATCGCCGGTGCGAACATCCGCCCGTGCAGCGTCGAGTCCCCCTCGAGGGTATCGAACGTGAACGCGTAGAGCCCGGTCACGTCGAGTTCGTCCGTCAACGCTTCGATCGCGCCTAAATCCGGATCCGCTTCCGAAAGCGCAGAAAGAAAATTGACGGGGACGACGAGAAAGCCGAGGCCGGTCGAGGCGGTCGCAAGTGGAAGATCTGAACCGATATCTGCGAGCGTTGCGGGCTCGATTCCGAGCGCCGAGGCGAGTCGATCATAGTCGATCTCGCAGCGTGTCACCTCGGCGACGTCTTGGGTCATCCAGACGACTCCATCGTCGAGTTCGATATCGAGAACGCCGACGTTCGTCTCTAGCGTGTGGACGCCGTCGGTCAATCGCCCGACTTCGGCCAGCCACACGTGGGCCGCGACGGTCGCGTGTCCACAGAGATCGATCTCGCCGGTCGGGGTGAAATATCGGATTCGACGATCGGCCTCCCGACTCGGGAGCAAGAACGCCGTCTCGGAGGCGGCCAACTCGCGGGCGATCGCCCGCATCTGTTCGGCGTTCAAACCCTCCGCGTCGGGGATCAAACCGGCTGCGTTGCCGGAAAGCGGCTCACTCGTGAACGCGTCGACGATGAGCGCACGATAGGTTTCCATATCCGGATGTTCGACGGAAACGACTTAAATCGGGGGTCGGTGGCCCTCCGTTTCGGAGGCGACGGTCAGCAGTTATAACTTCGATCGAACCGACTGACGGATATGAGCGATCTCCCCGAGGAGTTCAACTGCACGATCACGAACTGGGAGTACATCTACGGGCTGTG
>CAZLHT010000347.1:0-2065 GCA_964559185.1 uncultured Natronomonas sp. | reverse complement strand
TCCCCGAGGAGTTCAACTGCACGATCACGAACTGGGAGTACATCTACGGGCTGTGTCGCGACGTCTCCATCGACATCAAACGGGCCGAGTTCGAGCCCGACGTCGTCGTCGCGCTGGCCCGCGGCGGCTGGTTCGCCGGTCGGTGTCTCTGTGACTTTCTCGGGTTGGACGACCTGACGAGCCTGAAGATGGAACACTACGTCGGCACCGGGGTGAAAGCCGACGAACCGCAGGTTCGGTATCCGATGCCGGAGGGGAGCGTCGAGGACAAAGACGTCCTCGTCATCGACGACATCGCCGACACCGGTGGCTCGATTCGCCGCGCCCACGAGTACGTCACCGAACGAAACGTCGCCTCGGTTCGCACCGCGACGCTGCAGTTACTACAGACGAGCGAATTCGAGCCGGATTTCGTCGGCGAGCGCCTCGAAACGTGGACGTGGGTCGTCTACCCGTGGAACTTCATCGAGGACATGATCGACCTGACGAGCGGCGTCATGGAGAAAGCCGACGATGGGACCTTCACGCGCGAGGATATCCGGCATTACCTGTCCGTCTATCACGATGTCGAGCGAATGGAGATGGAGGTCGCCCAGCCGAACCGTCTCGACGAGGTGCTCTCGGAGATGGAGCGTCGGGGGGTCACAATACGGGCGGGCGATGGGTGCTGGCGACTCGCCTAGTCGTCGCTCGGGGTCTCGCTCCCAACCGTAGTTTTCCCATCGACCGACTCGAATCAGTCGGCGGCCGACACGGGCTCTTCGAACGGCGTGGCCGAGGGATCTCTGATCCACAGATCGCCGAAGAGATCGTCCTGCTGGAGTCGGACCTGTCCACGGTGAGCCAAAAACAACACCCCCAGGAAGGTGTCGACGATCGACCCGCCGGCGGTTCGAATCTCCGCGAACAGGACCTCCTCGCGACCCTCGCTGTATTGCGCCTGTATCCGGCGGTAGACGTCGTTGATGATGTCCTCCATGTGTTCGTCGTGCGTTCGAGCGGTGACCTCCTCGGCCGTCGGCTCATCGTCCATCCGGAAGTCGTCCGCCCCGTGATAATCCAGCGTCTGCGTCCCCCGGCCGTACCCGGACGGTGATTCGGAGGTGTCGTAGCTCCGCGACGTCTTCCACCACGTTTCGCGTTCGCGCTCGCGAAGATCTCGAACCAGTTCGTCGAGCGTCTCCGGCGTTCCGCGAGCCCGTTTTCGATCGATCCGACGGTCGATCTCCTGCTCGAGTTGGGCGAACGGATCGGCGTCAGGCGGCGGCTCTTCGCCGGGCGGAAGCTCCCACGGCTCCAGTTCGGGTTCCTCTTCGGGTTGGTCGTCCGTCCACATCACGTCGCTCTTCATCCGCAACAGCACCGACGCGTAAAACAGCGCTCGACCACCGGTTCGGAGATCGGCCTCGTCGAGTTTCCCCAGGAATTTGTCGGTAACCGTCACCACGTCGATATCCCACGGATCGATCTCCCCGTCGTCGGCGAGTTGAACGAGTAACTCGACGGGTTCGACCTCGTCGTCGTCCGCTTCGCCCGGATCCGAGATGTCGAATTCCGAGAGAATCCCCTCCCCGGCTTCTTCGTCGGCGATTTCCTCTTCGGCGATTTCCTCCTCGTCGGCTTCCGCTCGATGGGTTTGTTCGGTATCGTGTCCGGCGATGTTCAGCGGAATCTCGCCGGTCGCACCGCCGTCGGTTCGTTTCGAGGACTCACTTCGATCGTCCTCGCTCTCTCGCGGCTCGTCGCGCTCACCGCTCGATTTTTCCGATGGTTCGGTCCGCTCGTCTCCTCCAGACGCTCCGTCCCGTCGTGTCTCGCTATCGCTCGCCGTTCGGCTCTTTCGAGGATCCCCCGTCGCTCGATCCTCGCTAGTCATCCGCCGGCATCCCCTCCGCCGACAGATCGATCCCGGTCACTGCCGAGACGTTGTTCTCCTGCATCATAACTCCGATGGCTCTTTCGGATCGCTCCAACAGCGCCGCCCGGTGAGAGACGACAACGAACTGCGCGTCGCCGGCCAGTTCCTCGACCATCTCGCCGACCATTTCGGCGTTGGCGGCGTCCA
>CAZLHT010000346.1:0-2076 GCA_964559185.1 uncultured Natronomonas sp. | reverse complement strand
ATTCAGCGGGATCGGCCTTGAGTACGCCCTAGGACGCAACTCGGTGCAATCCGAGGTCTGAGACGAGCTCTACAGGGGGAGCAGGCCGAGTGCCGATTCTTTATATATCTACTCGCCGCGACCGGTCGCGCTCCGTCGCGCTTCAGCACCCTTAACCGATTCCCACCCCCTTCGTTTCGTATGGAGCAGGCGATACGTGCCGACGGGCTTCGGAAGACCTACGGCGACGTGCAGGCGCTCGACGGGCTGAGTTTCGAGGTCGACCGCGGGGAGTTTTTCGGGTTGCTCGGGCCCAACGGGGCCGGGAAAACGACCTTCATCAACACGCTGGTGGGGCTGGCTCGAAAGGACGCGGGCACGGCCGAGGCGTTCGGCTTCGACGTCGAAACGGAGTATCGAGAGGCGCGCGACCGAATCGGGCTCGCGCCTCAGGAGTTCAACGTAGACCGGTTCTTTCCGATCCGCGAGGTGTTAGCGCATAAGGCCGGCTACCACGGCGTCACTCAATCGGAGGCGGCCGACCGAGCCGAGCGCGCGCTCGAGACGGTCGGTATCTGGGACAAACGCGATACCCGCTTCGATTGGCTGTCGGGGGGGATGAAACGGCGATTTCTCCTCGCACGCGCGCTCGTCACGGAGCCCGAACTGCTCATCCTCGACGAGCCGACGGCGGGAGTCGACGTGCAGCTTCGGCGGGATCTGTGGCGCGTCATCGAGCGGCTCAACGCCGACGGGACGACGATCCTGCTCACGACCCACTACATCGAGGAGGCCGAACGACTCTGCGACCGCGTCGCGATCGTCGACTCGGGTCGAGTCGTCGAGGTGGCGACACCCGACGAACTCCGCTCGCGCGGCACCGATGAGGTGTTCGTGACGCTCTCGGAGACGCCGGCATCGGTGCCCGATCTCGATATCGACGCGGTCGACGTCCGACTCGACGGAAATTCCCTCGTGGTCACCGCTCAGGGCGGCGGTCGGATCGCCCCGGACCTGCTTCGTGCCCTCGAGTACGAGGGCTACGAGGTGCTCGATCTCGACATCCGTCGAGCCTCCCTGGAGGAGGTATTCGTCGATATGACCCGAACCGACGAAGCGGCCGAACCACTGGAGGTGATCCAGTGACGAGCGAGACCGACCGAGCCGTCGCGCTGGGACGGAACGGTCTCTTCGGCGTCGGTTTCCGGGCGCTGTTGCGCCGGGAGATCCTCCGATTCCTTCGCCGGCCCCGGAATACGTTCCTCCCGCCGGCGATCACGAACGTGCTGTACTTCGCCGTGTTCGGCGTCATCTTGGGGCAACGGATCGACGGCGTCGCCGGCTTCGATTACATCGTCTTCTTGCTCCCCGGACTCGTCGTCCTCGGGGCGATCTCGAACGCCTTCGAGAACGCGTCGTTTTCGATCTTTCACGGCCGCTGGAACGAGTACATTCACGAGACGCTGACCTCGCCGCTGTCGTACGCGTCGATGGTGCTCGCGTACATTCTGGCGGCCGCGTTGCGCGGTATCGTCGTCGGGCTCATCATCGTCGGAATCGGGCTCGTTTTCACGCCCGTTCCGGTCGCGGAACCCCTCTTTCTCGCCGCCTTTATGCTCGTTGTCCCGCTGCTTTTCGCCTCGCTGGGCGTGGTCGGCGGGCTCGTCGCCACCGACTTCGACGATCTGACCGTGATGAACCAGTTCATCCTCCGACCGCTGGTCTTCTTCGGCGCGGTCTTTTACTCGCTGGACGTTCTCCCGCCACTGTACCGGACGCTCTCGCTTTTAAATCCGATGGTGTACATGGTCAACGGCGTCCGGTTCGGCTTTCTGGGCTACGAGGAGGTCGATCCGCTGCTCTCGTTGGCCGTTCTGAGCGGATTGACGGCGGCCGTGATCGCGTTCGACGCGCACCTGTTTAAAAAGGGCTACGGGCTGCTCGATTGACCCTTCGCGAGCGGTCGTCGAGTTCGGTACGTCCCTCCTCTCATCCCTGTGTGCTCGTTCTCCCGCGCTCACCGTTGCGCTGGTCCCTCTGAGCTCACCCCTGTACTCGTTCTTTTGTCTTGGTCCCCTCGCCGAGTCGAACGCACCG
>CAZLHT010000345.1:0-2076 GCA_964559185.1 uncultured Natronomonas sp. | reverse complement strand
GGTCAGCGGTCGTCCGTCGGCGGTCGTTTCGCGGTCGCCTTTCACCGGTCGTCAAACCACCGGAAACGGCATCGGCTCCTTATTTACTCCAGCAATTAAATTCATGACTGCCATCATCGCCATCTGCGTTCTGGTTGTGACGGTGGCGCTGAAGACGACGGCAACAGACGGAGAGCGAGCCGAATGGTGAGCGTCGAACTCGACGGCATCGAGAAACGCTACGGGGAGACGACGGCGCTCGAGGACGTTTCGTTGACCGTCGAGGACGGCGAGTTTTTCACACTTGTCGGCCCCTCGGGCTGCGGAAAGACGACCACGTTGCGGCTTCTCGCGGGTTTCGAAGAGCCGACCGACGGGACCATCCGCTTCGACGGCGAGTCGGTCGACGGCGTCGCCCCCGAGCGGCGGAATGTCGGGATCGTCTTTCAGAACTACGCGTTGTTTCCCCACATGAACGTCGCCGAGAACGTCGCTTACGGTCTCGACTTCACAGACCCGCCGGGCGGCGTCTCCACCGAGAAACGCGTCGCCGAACTCCTAGAGTTGGTCGGCCTCGAGGGGTTCGGGGCGCGCGACCCGACCGAACTCTCCGGCGGGCAACAACAGCGCGTCGCTCTCGCCCGCGCGCTTGCTCCCGGACCCGAACTGCTCTTACTCGACGAGCCGATGAGTGCACTCGACGCGCGACTCAGAGAGCGGCTTCGCCGGGAATTCCGATCCATCCAGTCCGAACTCGGCGTGACGACGGTGTACGTCACGCACGATCAGGCCGAGGCGCTCGCCGTCTCCGATCGACTGGCGGTGCTGTCGGCTGGACGCGTCGAGCAGGTCGGCGAACCGAAGTCAATCTACCGGCGACCGCGGAGTCGGTTCGTCGCGAACTTCGTCGGGGAGAACAACGTCTTGGACGGGACGGTTATCGGTCCTTCGGACGACGAATACGCGTCCGTACGAGTCCAAGATCGGATCTTTGAGATTGCCGGTAATCCCGACGTAGACGGTGAGGTGACCTTCTGCGCCCGTCCCGGAGCGTTCGATCCCGACACCGGACGAAACCGTATCACCGGTCGCATTATCGACAGCGAATTCCTCGGCGAGATGACCCGTACCCGGCTATCGTGGGGCGATCTCCGCCTCGTCGTGTCGCTTCCGGACCCGCCCAAGGGCGAAACCCTGTCGGTCGGCTTCGATCCCGAGGACGCCTGGGTGCTCGACGATGGGCCGACTGATTGATCGGACGACTCACTCGTCCCAGAACTGCTCGAGAGCGTACTCGAACATGTCGGTCCCGACCGGCTGGAACTCCTCTCGCTCGGCTTCGCCGAGCAGCCCGCGGACGCTGTCCCACGACTCCTTCGCGTAGCGTTCATCGCACAGAACGCGAACGCCGAGCTCGTCGGGGCCGCGGATGACGCGGCCGATCGCCTGCCTGGCCTTCCGAACCGCCGGGACCGAGAGCGCGTACGTGAACCCGTCGCCGAAGGCCCGATCGTACGCCGTCCGGACCGCACGAGTCCGGGGGCTCGCGGTGTTGATGATCGGAACGCCGCAAACGATCGCGGCGGCGAGTCGGTCGCCCCGGTAGTCGACGCCCTCGGTGAGCGTCCCCCGGAGGCTCGTCACGAGCACCTTCGGTTCGCCGTCGAAGAACGCCCGCTTCAGCCGTTCCGTCGCCACGTCGTCCGTCGCCTCGTCAAGCAGCACCTCCTTGTCCGTTTCTTCGAGCACCGAGGCGGCCCACTCTGCCTCCCGGTAGGAGGGGACGCAGACCAGTACGTTCCCCGGTGCACCGGCGACCTGTTGGATTGCGCGGGCGTACGCCGTGCGGGTCGGCGTCGACTCGTCGGGATCGCCGCGATTGTCGTATGTGAATTTGGGGGTTGCGACGGCGAAGGACGCCCGGTTCTCGGCGGGGAACTCCAGCCCGTAGGTCCGCTCTACGACGGGACGGTCGGCCTCGCGTTCGAGGTGTCGGAGGCCGGTCACCTCCGCGAAGACGTCGATCGGCTCGAGCGTCGCACTCATCAGGACGCCGCCGCCGAACGCGTCGAGTCGGTCGCCGATCGCGGCCGCCGG
>CAZLHT010000344.1:0-2089 GCA_964559185.1 uncultured Natronomonas sp. | reverse complement strand
CCAGTTGTGGGCGGTGTAGATCGAGACCGCGTACAGGTACTTTCGGTTCCGGAAAGGCGAGAGGTCGATTCCCCGATTCGAGCGCGTCGAATCCGGCGGATCGACGGCGAAGACGAACATGATCGGCCCGGCGAAGACCGCGGCAAGACTCGTCGACGCGATCGCGAGTTGCCAGTCGACGGCCGAGGCGACACTCGAGGAGAAAAGAAACGACAGCCCGGAGCTGAGCGAGAACGCGCCGACGTACAGTCCCATCGCCTTTCCGCGATGGGCCGAGGGATACCAGTCGCTGAGGAACCGCATCCCGGGGACGTAGACTCCGGCCATAAACATCCCCGAGATCAGCCGAAGCAGCGACCCCGAGAGAAATCCCGTCGCGAAGAGCGCGAATGCGAGGCTGAACAGCCCCGTTCCGGTCGCCCCGACGGCGATGACGCGGCGGGCGGCGTATCGATCGGCGAGCGTCCCCGCGGGGAGGATCGCGACGAGATAGCCCACCTGAAACGCGGCGAAGATGATCCCGGCACGCGTCCCCGACAGCGTCCACTCCTCGGCGATCAACGGCAACACCGCGGAGTAGTTGAACCAGACCATCACGCTGGCGAGTAACACGACACAGACCACCGCCAACATCCGGGTTCGATCGTGCACGGGTACGCGTGCGATGGCGGTATATAAAAAGTTCCGCAGTTACGAGGGATGCCGCTCAGACGGTGACGGTCAGTCCGTCCTCGGCGTATTCAACGTCGAGTTCCTCGAGCCGATCGAGCATATCCCAGTTCATGTGGGTGACGATGAGTCGCTCACAGTCGAGTTCATTGCGGTGAACCATTAGCGTCTCGTAGCTCAGGTGATACGGCACCTCCCGTTCGTAGAAGTACGCTTCGCTGATGAAAAGGTCGGTCCCTCGAGCGGCGTCGACGAGTGCGTCTCGCCATTCGGTGTCGCCCGAGTAGCCGATCGCCGTCCCGTCCCGTTCTAGCCGGAGGGCGTGCGGCGGGGCCCCGCAGGCGTGCAAGACCTCGTATGGGCGGAGTTCGATACCGTTAACGGTCGTTTTCGCGCCGCTTTCGTACTCGACGAACCGGATCTCGAATTGCTGATCAACCTCCCACAGACCCGGTACCATGGCGTCCATCGCGCGTTTCACGCGCGCTTTCGTCCCCGGTGGCCCGACGATCGTTATCGGCTCCGTCCGCTTCGAGGCGTGCTGAGCGTCCAACACGAAGTAGGTCAATCCGCCGAAGTGATCCCCGTGCAGGTGGGTGATAAAGATCGTCTCGATACTGTTCGGATCGACGCCCTGTGCTTTCATCGCGGACATCGAACTCGCCCCGCAGTCGAGCAGAAACGTACTCGAGTCGGTGTCGACGTGGATACACGTCTGTAACCGTCCGCCGCTGCCGAAGACGTCTCCACTGCCGAGGAACGTGATCGTCGTGTCTCCCATCGACCGTCTCTGTGATCTAGGAGCTATTAAACGTACGCTGGGCGGGCAACGTCTCAGGACTACGATGTGCGGTATCCCGACCCCCAGTGACCGGCTCCGACCGCGTGACATCATCCCCGGCGTGAACACCGGAATTCTCTCGCTAGGTAAAGATAGTTATTTACCACCCTCTCCACTACCCGGCCGTATGCAACGGATCCAACCGCAGAAACTGTTGGATGTGACAGCGGACCTGTTAGAAGCGTTCGGGATGGCCACACCGGAGGCGGAATCAGTCGCGGCCTCGCTGGTCGGCGCGGAGATCCGCGGACACAACTCCCACGGCGTCATCAGATTGTCGACGCTGTACCAGGCGATGATCGACACCGGAGCGATCGATCCGGAAGCGACGCCGATCGTCGAACGGCATTCGCCGGCGGTCGTCTCCGTCGACGGGAACCGTGCGTTCGGACAGCTTACGGGCAACTACATCGTGGACGCCGGCATCGAAGGGGCCGAGGAGGCCGGAATTTCGGTCGTCGGAGTCCGTGGCGGCTGTCACCTGGGGCGCATCGGCGAGTGGGCCGAACGGGCGGCCGAGAAGGGGTTCGTCACGTTCGGCTTCATCAACAGCGGCGGGACGTCGAGGACGGTGACGGC
>CAZLHT010000343.1:0-2093 GCA_964559185.1 uncultured Natronomonas sp. | reverse complement strand
GCCATGCGGCGGACGTGCTGTCGTTTGCCGATCGGGACGCCCCAACTCTCGCGCCGGTTCGCGTACGACACGACCTGCTCCTGGAGGTACTCGAGCAGCCCGACGCAGCGTGCGGCGATCCGAACGCGGCCTTTGTTCAGGAATTCCATCGCGAGAGTGAACCCTGTACCGCGATCACCGATCAACTGGGCGTCCGGAACGCGGCAGCCGTCGAACGTCACTTCCGCCTGCATCCCGTCGTTCAACATCGTTCCCGTGATCCGGCCGACCTCGAACCCGGGGTTGTCGGTGTCGAACATGAATGCGGAAATCCCGTCCGCGCCGGACGCGTCGGGATCCGTGACGGCGAACACCTGACCGAAGTCGGCGTACGGGCCGTTTGTGATCCACATCTTCGTCCCGTCGATCACCCACTCGTCGCCGTCCTTCTCGGCCGTCGTCGCCATGTCGGTCGCGTCCGATCCCGAACTGCTCTCGGTGAGCGCGAAACAGGCGGTTTTCTCACCATGGACGGCCGGTTCGACGTACTCCTCGACGAGGTCGTCGTTCAGTTCCAGAAAGTTCGGGTGAGGACCCGGAGCGCTCTCGATGGCGTGGATGTTCAACCCGTAGCCGTACGAGTAGAGGCGGGCGATGAGGCGGACTAGCCCCACCGTGCTGAGATCACTTCCGCCGACCGATTCCGGCATGTCGGCACCGTAAAATCCGGCCTCCCCGGACCGCCGACGAACCTCCTGAATCGATTCAAGTGCGTCCGCCGTCAGTCGGCCGTCGGACCGGAGACGGTTGTGGTCGGGGACGAGAACGTCCCGGTTGCGCTCCTCGAGCGGGGCCACCTCGGTTTCGACGAACTCGCCCAGCGATCGCTCCATCAGCTGTATCTCCTCGTCGCGCTCGAACGTAACCATCGTGCCACCATTTCCCATACCATCGTATAAAACTAGCTACGCGCCCACAGATATCGTGTCGGCGGGCGGTTCAGTCAGTACGGACTGCGCGTGTCGTGCGACCGACGGCCGCCCGACGGTCAGACCGTCAGCGCGATCGGGCCGACGTCGGGAAGGCGGCTCTCACCACCGGATGCGCTATCGGCCTTCGAACTCCGGCTCTCGATCCTCGAGAAACGCCGCCATCGCTTCCCGCTGGTCGTGACTGCCGAAGGCCCGGCCGATATCGGCGATGCTGCCGGACATTCCCGACTCGAGACCGTTCGATCGAAGCCGCTTCATGACGCGTTTTTGGAGCGCCATCACGTGGGGGCTCTTCGCTGCGAGTTCGTCGACGAGGTCAGTCATCGCGTCGGCGTACTCGTCGGCAGTAACGGCGTCCGTCACGATTCCCAACTCGGACGCGCGGGCGCCGTCGATCGACTCGCCTTTGTAGATCAACTCGTTCGCGATCCCCTCGCCGACGAGTCGAACGAGCAGGCCGCCGTGGATAACTGTGGGCAGGCCGACGTTGACCTCCGGAAGGCCCAGCGTCGCATCGTCGGTCGCGACGCGGAATTCGCACGCCATCGCGAGTTCGAAGCCGGCCCCGAGCGTGTAGTCCCCGCACCCGCAGATCGTGACCGCCTCGAGGTCACGGATCTCCTGAATCATCTCGTAGAAGGCGTACAGCAGATCCTGTCCCTCGTGGGGCGTAAGCTCCCGCGCCCACTCCAGGTCCAGTCCGGCGGTCAGACCGCGCACGCCGCCGTCGGGTTGGACGGACGCGATCGTGAGTACGGATACCTCGTCAGGCGTCGATTCGATCGTTTCCCGAAACTCGTCGGCGACCGCCGCCGAGAGGAGGTTCAGTTCGTTGGCGTCGATGCGAAGGTGCGCGACGTGCGGTCGGTCGGATTCCTGTGTGAGTGTCACACTCATCGTTCGACCGTTCCGTCGCCACCGCCTTGTACGATATGGCTTCGTCCCGTCAGATTATTCGATGACGCCCTCGCTTCGGAGGGTTTCGATCCGGTCGCTCGAGTACGCGAACCGCTCGAGTACCTCCGCCGTGTGCTCGCCCTTTTTCGGCGGTGGACCGCTGAATCCGGGGCGCTCGCCGTCGGACTCGAACTGGAACGGGAGGGCAGCGATGTCGACCGGCTC
>CAZLHT010000342.1:0-2105 GCA_964559185.1 uncultured Natronomonas sp. | reverse complement strand
TCTCCGCGACCCCCGCGTAGTGGAACGTGTTCATCGTCATCTGCGTTCCGGGTTCCCCGATGCTCTGTGCGGAGACGGTTCCGACGGGATCGAGCGGGTCGATCCGGGTCTCGAGGTATTCCGATTCCACAGCGGAGACGATATCCTTGACGTGTGATTTCGAGACGCCGTCTCGAGCGCGGATCGTGTCGTACACGCTGTCTTTCAGCCGACGCGGGAGGTCGGTATCCTCGACGACGGCTTCGATCGAGTCGGTGATCTCAGTCATCGGATTCCACCTCCCGGCCGTCGGTCGCCGCACGCCACGATTCGCCGTGCTCCGAGAGGTTCGTCGGCGGCTCTTCGATCCCGAGGAACTCCTCTTTCGCCGTCTCGGAGTCGAACTCCTCGTGGACAATGCGATCGGCGATCGCTCCCACGTCGATGTCGAACTCCTCCGAGGAGGAGACGCGTACCGGCGAGGTGCCGTCCTCGCCGAACTCGAACTGGACGATCGTGTCCGAGGTGTCGCGAACGGTACCGTCGTACTGCGATTCGAGCTCCGAGAGCGCGTTGATGAGCCGCCGCTGGAGGTAGCCAGACTTGGAGGTCCGGACCGCCGTGTCGACGAGCCCCTCGCGGCCACCCATCGCGTGGAAGAAGAACTCCTTCGGCGTCAGACCGTTCCGGTATGAGTTCTTCACGAACCCGTGTGCGTCTGAGGACAGATCGTTCGGCTTGAAGTGGCTCAACGTCCGGTCCTCGTAGCCGCGATTGATTCGCTCGCCCCGAACCGCCTGCTGGCCGACGCAACCGGCCATCTGCGTCAGGTTGAGCATCGATCCCCGCGCACCGGACTGCGCCATGACGACGGCAGGGTTGTCGCCGCTGAAGTGGTCGTCGGCGATGTCGCCCGCGGAGTCGCGCGCCTTGCCGAGCGTCTGCATGATCTTCATCTCCAGCGTCTCGTCGACAGTCCGGCCGGGCAGCGATTCGAGTTCGCCCTTCCGATAGGTCTCGATGAGCGTCTGAACGCGCTCGTTCGCGTTGTCGATGGCCTCGGCGATCTGCTCTTCGGCCTCCCGCTCGATCGACTCGTCGTCGATCCCGATCGAGAAGCCGAAGTGCATGATCGAGCGCATCGCGAGCGTTGCAACCTCGTTGACGAATATCCGCGCACGGGTATTGCCGTAGACCTTACAGATCGTGTCGACGACCTCGCCGCCGAAGGCACCGACTGCATCCTCGTCGATCGTCCCCGTGGTGAGTTGGCCGTCCTCGATGACGACGTCGTCGCCCGCCGAGGACGAGAAGGTCAGATCGAGTCCGTCCGGCAGAAGCTCCGAAAAGAGCGAGCGACCTTCCCAGTACTCGAGGTCCTCGTCGTCGGTCCCGTCTGCAGCCGGCAGCTCGTCGATGTTCGTCGCCCGAAGCAAATCGAGCGCCTGCGTCTCGTTGAACTGGGGGTTCTCGTGGGTGAGCAAATAGAGCCCGGATATGTGGTCCTGAATCGCGCCGATGATGTTCTCGCCGAAGCGCGGGCTCAGGATCTGCTCCTGCACGCGCATGAGGACGCGCGCTTCCGCGCGGGCCTCCTCGTTCTGGAGGGCGTGCATGTTCATCTCGTCGCCGTCGAAGTCCGCGTTGTACGGCGGACAGACGACCGTGTTCAGCCGGAACGTCTTGTAGGGCATCACGACGACCTCGTGGGCCATGATACTCATCCGGTGCAGCGACGGCTGTCGATTGAAGATCACGATGTCGCCGTCGATGAGGTGTCGGGCGACCTCCCAGCCCGGTTCGACCTTCTCGGAGAGCTCCTCGCAGTTCTTTTTCGTCACCTTCAGCCGGCGTCCGTCGGGGCGTTTGACGTAGTTCGCACCCGGATGCGCATCGGGTCCGTTTGCGACGTACCGCCGGGCGTCCTCGAGATTTCGGTCGTTGACGTTCATCGTCTGGGTCATCTCGGTCGCGACCCGGTCGGGAACGCCGACCTCGTTCAGGCTGAGCGTCGGATCCGGCGAGATAACCGTCCGCGCCGAGAAGTTGACCCGTTTTCCGGATAACGACCCTCGGAACCGGCCCTCTTTCCCCTTGAGACGCTGGCTGAGCGTCTTCAGTGGACG
>CAZLHT010000341.1:0-2131 GCA_964559185.1 uncultured Natronomonas sp. | reverse complement strand
TAGACCGCCTTCTTTCCGGAGAGTTTTCCCCGCTTGGCGGCCGGTTCCCCCTCGATCTCGACGAGGTCGAGCGCGAAATCGATCGGTGCGGCGCTCGTGATGTGGCTGCCGACGCCGAATCCGTCGGCCACGTCGGCAAGTCGTCGGATCGATTCGGGGGTGATCCCGCCGCTGACGAAGATGTCGACGCCCTCGTGACCGGCGACGTCGAGTTTCCACCGCGTCTCGCGGACGATGTGCCGGAAGTCGCCGCGTCGCGATCCGGTGGTGTCGAGCCGGACGCTGTCGAAGCCGAGTTTCGCGGCCCGGACCGCCTCGTCGACCTCGTCGTCGTATGTGTCGCACAACGCGATCCGCGGGACGTCCGGATCGACCGCCTCGTTGAACGCCCGCCAGGCGTCCTCTTGGTTGCCCGGACCGAAACAGATCACGAGCGCGTGGGGCATCGTTCCCGAGGCGTTTCGATCCATCAGATCACCCGCGGCGACGTGCGAGAAGCCGTCGAATCCAGCCAACAGCGCGCTCCGGTCGACCGTCCCGGCGACCGAGGGGTGGAGGTGTCGCGCCCCGAAGCTCAAAAGTTGCGTCTCGGGGGCCGCTCTGCGCGCCTCGAGGGCGGCCGTCGCCATCGCCGAGGGATGAGAGAGAAAGCCGAGGATGGAGGTTTCGAGTCGGGCAAACGCCAGGTACGGTCCCTCGATCCGCACGACTGGGCCGCCGTCGAACAGCGTTCCCTCCGGGATCGCGTCGGCGTCGACGTCCCGTCCCTCGAGTAATTGGGCGACGTCGGCCACCCCCGCGAAGAGTTCGAACTCCCCCGTGGGAAACTGATCGGCCGTCACCTCGGCGACTACCCGTGGATTCCGTCCGGCGTGGTTCAGGGATTCCTCGGTCCGGAGGAAGTACGCGTCCGTCGCCCGTCCCTGTTCGATCGCGGACTCGGGGACGATGTCGAACATACCGGCCTATCTCGCGGCAGGCTCAAAAAGTTGCGCTTACGGCTCGACGTCGTCGGACGGTTTCGGTTCCGGTTCGGTGACTGCTTCGAGCAACTCGTCGTCGTCGACCTCCACGCCCTGTCGCCGGAAGAACTCCCCGACGTTGTGACAGTCTCGCTCGAGGAGCTCGCGGCTGTTCGGGTGGTGGACGGTGACCGCCTGTCCGAGGTCGAGAACGCAGAGTTCCCCGTCGTGGACGACGAGGTTGTACTCGGAGAGATCGCCGTGGACGAGCCCGGAGCGGTAGAGCCGCCGCATGTACTCGCGGACGACCTCGTACGCCGTCTCTGGGTTCTCGACGTGAACCTCGCTGAGCCGCTTCGCGCGTCGACCCGCGCCGCCGAGATATTCCATCACCAGGACGTTTCGCTCGATCGCTATCGGTTTCGGGACTCGAACGCCGCCGTCCTGCGCACGTTTGAGGTTCGCGAACTCCTTTTTCGTCCACGCGAGAACGACTTTCTTCTTGTCCGAGCCGATCCCTTCAAAGCGGGGATCCCCGTCTAGGTACTCGCGCATGTGGCGGAAATCGGAGGCATTGATCCGGTAGACTTTGACCGCGACTTCGCCGCCGGGGGCCATCGCGGTGTAGACGTTCGCCTCCTTGCCGGTCGAGATGGGGCCGCCGAACGCGTCTATGTATCCATCTTGAACCAGTTTGTACAGCGCACCCAGCGTGGCGTCGTCGAAGACGGACGCCTCGACTTTGAACTGCTCGGTGTCTTTGATTCGCTTTCGAAACTCGAGGAACTCGCGGTCCTGTCGTCGAGCGATCCGGTCGGCCTCGGTGTCGGCGACGTCGATCTCCTCGAACTCGTCGCCGGCGGGTGCTCCGTCCTCGATCTCGAGCAGGCCGAACTCCTCAGTCATTCCTCGAAAGATACACGCCGCCGCCCCAAAGCCTCACCGGTGATCGAACGTCGATCCGCGTGGAAAAAACCGAAAACCGGACGTTACCGTTCGCCGATGGGCGTCACCGTCCGGTCGCGCTCGCCGACATAGCGCGCTCTCGGGCGGATCAACCGATTGTCCTGGTACTGTTCGAGGACGTGCGCGATCCACCCACCGACCCGACTCATCACGAAGATGGGCGTGTAGATGTCGATGGGGATGCCCATCTGGTAGTACATCGA
>CAZLHT010000340.1:0-2133 GCA_964559185.1 uncultured Natronomonas sp. | reverse complement strand
AACGGTCCGGCGTTCTCCATCCCCTCGCTGAACGCACCGACGCCTGGCAGGACGAGGCCGTCGGCCGCGTCGAACTCGGCGGGATCCGTAGAGAGGGCCACCGTCGCCCCGGCGCGCTCTAACCCTCGCGTGACGCTCCGGAGGTTCCCGAGCCCGTAGTCGACGAGGACGACCTCGGCGGTCCGCTGGGTCGTGTTCATACTCGGACGTGCGCGGGCGCCGGCAAAGTGGGTTTCCATCTTTCCATCCCGGCCGGTCCGTTCGGCGCGCGTCCCGGAACTCAAAACGAGCCGAGCCGCGATTGGTCGCCGCTCCCCTCGACGAGATCTGCGGCCTCACCGATCGCCCGATCGAACGTCTCGCGCTGGCTCCGATCGTACAGCGTCGCGGCGGGGTGGACGCAAACCATCACCGGCCGAGTCGTCTCGCCGATGCGGGCGTCGTACATCCCCCCGGATTCGCTCGTCACGCCGACGGACCGTCCGAGGAGGTGTTCGGAGGGCACTTTCCCGAGCGTGACGAGCACCGTCGGATCGACGATGTCGATTTCCCGTTCGAGGTACTCCCGACAGTTCTCTAACTCCCCACGTTTCGGATCGCGGTTTTCAGGGGGGCGACACCGGATGCAGTTCGTGATCCGTACGTCGTTGCGGGCCAGCCCGTTGTCCCGGAGCGCCGCGTCGAGAACGTCCCCCGACCGGCCGACGAACGGCTCGCCGCCCTCGTCCTCGCGCCGGCCGGGCGCTTCGCCCACGAAGAGCAACTCGGCGTCGGTCGGCCCAACGCCATTGACGATCTGACTCCTCGATGCACACAGCTCGTCACAGCGGGTGCAGTTCGTCACGTCGATCTCGCGTGTCACGTTCGTCGAGTCGGCCGCCTTGAAGTTAATCCCGCCGATCACTTCTGGGCGATCGTCCCGTCGCGTCCGGCTGCGTCGACCCGTCGAGCGAGCCGTTTTGCGATCCGGAGCGGTTCGGGTCGGCGACGGGACGCTTCGGCTTCGGTGTAGGCTCTGACCACTTCGACGGCGGTCTCCCGTCGAAGACCGACGGCGCGGACGAAAACGGTCGTCTCGCCGACTCCCATCCGAAATCGATCCGGGAGCGCCTCGTACGCGTCGAGTCGCTTCGCCCGCTTCTCGCCGTCGAACGCTTCGTCTATCGCGGCTTCGAGTCCCCTGCTCTCCTCGAACGTGATCGCCAACACGGGACGATCGACCCGCCGAGACAGCGCCTCGAGATCGAGGATATTGTACCACGCAAGTGCGACGCCGGCGACGAAGAGATACCGAACGTCGGGCCGATCGAGCCGTCCCCAGAGGTCACAGATTGCGTCGGTAGCGTCTCGACCGCCGACGGTGCAACGACCGAAGGCGAAGTCGTCGACGGTTCCGTTGGCTCGGACGACGACGCCAGCGAGCGAACTCGTCGCCTCGCCAGCCGCTCCCCGATAAGACTCGGCGACCCCGAGCGCTCGGCGGCCGGATTTCACCGATCCGTAAACTCTTCGTAGGTCGTGAGGAGGTCCTCGCTCGACGCGCCGCCGTACTCGAAGCTGATCTTCCCCTCGTGCGTCGACGTCGCCCGTCCCTCGTTCGCTTCGATGTCCTCCGTGTCGATCTGTCGGTTTTCCTGTTCGGACTCGTCGTAACTACCGAACCCCATAGTCATGTGTTACTTATCGCCAAGGGGTTGTAAATCGTTCGCTGCGCTACGTCCGCTTTCGTTACCCCCGATCGATCTTTTCCCTCAAACGCCGAATCGGCCCTCGAATCGGGCGGTATAGTTATGGCACGCATTCGCGTAGCCCGATTCGATGGATTTCGGGGGGATTCGTCGTGTCTGACCGGGGGGATGCGGCGGCGGTCGTGGCGTATGTCGGCCGAGGAAGTCCGGTGGATCCGGATTGGCGGCTCCGTCTCGAGCGCGTCGATCGCGAGTTTCTCGTCGACTATGCCGACTACGCCGATTGCGTCGTCCTCGAGGAACCCGGCGACGGACTTGAGGTACTCGAATCGATTCGAGAGCGAGCCGTTCCGACGATCTTGAACGATCGGACGGCCGATCCGGTAGTCGGACACGAGTCGATCCGCCTGGGTGTCACCGAGAACGTGACCGACGGCGCGCTCGG
>CAZLHT010000339.1:0-2136 GCA_964559185.1 uncultured Natronomonas sp. | reverse complement strand
GGCCGGTTCGTCTCGAACAAGGACGTCCAGAAGGTCGAACAGATTCATCCCTCGGGCGCATTGACTCTCGTGGGAAGCGTCGGGGGCGCTCAGTCGTTCATCCGTTCGCTCAGAGCGGAGGTGAACCTCTACGAGGCTCGACGTGGTGAGGACATCTCGATAGGTGCGCTCGCGACGTTGGCCGGAAATTTCGCCCGCGGCGGACCGTTCTTCGCGATCAATCCCATCCTCGGCGGCGTCGACGACGAAGGACACCACGTCTACTCGATAGATCCCGCGGGCGGCGTGATGAAGGACGAGTATACGGTTACCGGATCCGGTCTGACCGTCGCCTACGGCACCCTCGAACGGGAATACAGAGAAGACATGACGAACGAGGAGGCAAAACGTGTCGCCGCATCAGGGATCAACGCCGCGGTCGAGCGGGATACGGGATCCGGAAACGGCGTCTTCCTCGCGACCATTACCGAAGGGAACGTCGACATCAGGGGCCACAAGGATTTCGACGAAGTCCTCTGATCCGTCGAGTGCAGCTTCGCTAACGTCGGCTATCGATCCGCACCTTTTTAACCGTCTTCGGGGCTACACCGTAGCGATGGAGTTCGTTGAGTTTGCCGATCGGGCTAAAGTCATTGAGGAGGAACCCGCGAATCTCGAAACCGTCGCACTCGTCGCCGAGCTTTTCGAGGCCGCGACGGACGATCTTGAGACCGTCTCGCGGTTCGTTCAGGGCCGAATCGTCCCCGCTCACGACGATATGAAACTCGACATCGGGCCGACGCTCTGTTATGATGCGTTGGCTAAAGCGGCCGGACGGAACGTCACCGCCACGGATATCGAAGCAAAACTTGCCGAAACCGGCGAAATCGGAGCAGTCGCGGAACGTCTTGCTCTCGGCGGCCAGCGCGGGCTTTCGGCGTTCGGATACGGTGAGGAGAATGTGCTCTCCGTCGACGAGGTCGAAGCGAAGCTCCGATCGATAGCGACCGCCTCCGGGAGCGGAAGCACCGATACAAAACTCGACACGCTGTTCGGCATGTTCAATCGAGTCGAACCGCTGGAGTCGAGGTATCTCGCTCGAGTCGTTCTCGGGGAAATGCGGATCGGCGTCGGCGAGGGGACGGTCCGCGACGCCATCGTCGAGGCGTTCGACGTTCCCCCCGAAACGGTCGAACGCGCGCTGCAGGTATCGAACGACTGCGGAGTCGTCGCTCGAACGGCCCGCGAGGACGGCGATGACGGTCTCTCGGAAATTCAACTGCGTGTCGGCCGACCAGTCCAGGCGATGTTAGCGCAGAGCCTGACGGCGTTCGATGCGATCTAGGCGTGGGAAACCGTCGCCGTCGAAACGAAATTCGACGGCGTTCGAATACAGATTCACTACGACGGCGAATCCGGCCGATTGTTCACGCGAAACGTCGAGGAGGTTACGAACGCCCTCCCCGAAATCGTCGGTTTCGTAGAGCACGCGCTTGACGTACCGGCGATCGTCGACTGTGAGGTCGTCGCCGTCGAATCCGACGGATCACCGCTGCCGTTCCAGAACGTACTTCGTCGATTCAGGAGAAAACACAACGTCGCGGCGGCTCGGGAGGACATCGCCGTGGAACTTCACGCGTTCGATTGTCTCCACGCCGACGGCGTGGATTTACTCGACGTGTCGCTCGAACGCCGGCACGAACGCCTACGCGGACTTGTTCCGGAGTCGACGTCGGAGCTAACCCTCTCGGGCGACGCCGACGAAATAGCCAAACTGGAGACCGATGCGCTCGCCTTGGGACATGAGGGTATCATGCTCAAAAATCCCGCCTCGACGTATACGCCGGGGAATCGCGGACGGAACTGGCTCAAGCGGAAGCCGGACGTGGAAACGCTCGATCTCGTCGTGACCGGCGCGGAGTGGGGCGAAGGTCGTCGGGCAAATCTTCTCGGAACGTTTCTGGTTTCGGTGCGAGCCGACTGCGGATACGAACCGATCGGGAAGGTAGCGACGGGAATCACCGACGAGAATCTCGAAGTACTTCACGAACGACTCGAACCGCACGTCCGCTCCGAAAGCGGGACAGAGGTCGACATCGAGCCGGCGATAGTGTTCGAGGTCGGCTACGAGGAGATACAGCGATCTCCGACCTACGG
>CAZLHT010000338.1:0-2140 GCA_964559185.1 uncultured Natronomonas sp. | reverse complement strand
CGTCTACGTCGACGGCGAAGTCGAGCATCTCGGCTTCGTCGGTTCCGATCGACGGCTCTTCGACGAGGAAGCACTCAAGAAAGCCGAAAACGAGATCGGGATATACGACGTCGTCGCCGTTGGGCTCCCCGAACTCGAGCTTCCTGAGTCGGAATCGACGTCGGAGACGTCGACCGATCAAAACGCCGAACCCGAGGCGGGAGCGAGCCCCGATGTCCCCGAATCTCTGGCCGTCGATGACGACACCGACCCGGCGGTCGACGACGAAACGACCTCCGAAGTGTCCTCGAAGACTTCCGAAGCGGATACCGACGCCGAGCCGGCCGCCCGAACCGACGCCGGGGACGACGCGGAGCCGACGGCCGAGACAAACGTCGGGGCGGACACCGACGTTGCGAGCGCCGAGGATCGTCCGGGTGACGGAGACCCCGAGGCCTCGAAATCGGCCACCGACGACGCTCCGGCGACCGATCCGACCCCGTATCCCTCGGTCGACAGTGACGCGGGTTCCTCGGACGAACCCGCCGATCCCACCGGTTCCTCCGATCGAGAGCCAACGGAGGGCCGAGTCGATTCGACTGGGATCGACAGCCTCACGACGCGGCAAGTTCCATCGCTGGATCCGAAACGGAGCGATCACGAGAAGCCGGGCAAATCCGGTACCGAAGGGGACCGCTCCGGCCGGACTCGTACGATCCAGCAATCGTCCTCCCGACCGGACGATCGGTCCTCGAACGCCGACGCTGATGCGAACGAAACGGCCGACCGATCTCGAGAGTCCTACGAGGAGAAGATCGAGGAGTACGAGAGCAAAATCGAGGAACTCGAGGGCGAACGTAGCGACGACGAAGCGAAGATCGAATCGCTGGAGGCCGAACTTGACGCGATGCGAACCGAACGCGACGAACTCGAAGCGCAACTCGAGGCGATCGAGACCGAGGAGGATCCGGCAAGCGACGGTGCCACTTCGTTGACGGCCGAAGAGGCGATCTCGGGAACGAGCCTGTTCGTCCGCGAGCGAACCCGTGGTGCGGCGACGCTGCAGGACGCACACGACGGCGTCGAAGATCGCGAGGCGGTCGATGAAAACCTTCGCATCGAGTATCACACCGCGTTCGATGCGACGGACGCCACGGTCGACGGCGAGCAGTTCGAGACGTGGCTCCGGTCGTCGCCCTCCTACGAGTTCGCCGAATGGCTCGTCACCGATCTCCTCTTCGAGATCCGCTCGACGCACGCACGAGAGGGGCTCGAACCGCTCTACGACGCGTTGCCGGCCGTCGACCGAATCGGTTTCGACGAGACCGTTTCGATCGACTTGGCGTCCCGCGACGATGACGGAGAGGGATCGGATCCCGAAACGGTCCATTTCGACATCATCGCCAAGGATAAGAAGGGAAACCTGCTCGTGGGCGCACGCTTCGATCAGCGCCGGGAGCCGACGCGGGCGGACACGATCGGCTCATTCATCACCGCCTGTTCGCACGTCTGTGAGGCGAACGAGACGTTCACGGCCGGCGTCGTGGTCACGTCGAGTTATTTCGAGTCCGACGCGATGGACGCGGCCGAGGAGGCGACGAGTTCCAGTTTACTTTCGAGAAGCAGACACCGCGGCTACGTGAAACTCTCGCGATCGAACGGCTATCACCTGTGTCTGGTCGAAGCGCGGGACGAGACGTTCAACCTGACCGAGCCGGAACTGTGAACGGTTGCCGCCGGTGAGGCCGAATCGGGGGACGCAACTCTCTCCGTGTCGGAAGACGAAACGGGACTAGAGCGAATTCAGCCTTCGATTTCGGGGATGTCGTCGATCTTCATTCCCTCGAGCTTGTCGATGATCTCGTCGATTTTCGCATCGAGATCGTCGACAAACCCGGCCGTGTCCTCCGTCGTGATGGCGCCCTGACTCGAGGGCTCGATGAGATTCTCCTCCTCGAGGACGCGCAGGGAGTACCGGACTTTGTGATGTGGATACCCGGTTTCATTCGACATCTTGACGATGCCGATCGGTTCGCTGTCGATGACCATCCGTAGGACGCGCAGATGGCGTTCGAGCATGTCTACCTCCTTCTCTAGTCGATCTATCATGGCATTTGTTAACTTGTGTTTGTGTGGTTTAAATGTTGCTGTCCGTTCCCCC
>CAZLHT010000337.1:0-2160 GCA_964559185.1 uncultured Natronomonas sp. | reverse complement strand
TCGGATTCGATCCCAAGCCGGATCACGACGACTTCGTCGACGTCCACCTGACGATCCCCCGATTTTTCGCCTGGCGAATCCCCCGCGGGGAGGCTGGCGTCGAGTACGGACTCGCCGTCGAACCGGGGGCCGACGCCGCAGAACGGTTCGACGAACTCGTCGAGGACTACGGTGCCGACATCCAAACACGGTGTTCGGGGGCGATCCCGATCGGGCCGCCGGATCGGACCGTCGGAAAGCGAAGCTTTCTCGTCGGCGATGCCGCCGGCCAGACGAAGCCGTTCACCGGCGGCGGTATCCTGTACGGGATCCGGGCGGCGGATGTCGCCGCCCGAGAGATAGATCCCGATCGTCCGGCGACGATCCAAGAGTACGAACACGCCTGGCGTTCGAAGCTGAGTCGCGATCAGGCGATCGGGGCGGCGATTCGGGCCGGATACTCGCTCCCGCGGCCGATCCAACGCGCCGGCATGCGCGCGCTCTCCGGCGAGATCGGCGTTCATATGGATCGACCGACGTCGTTCTTTTCGGTCGAACAGCTCCGGGCGATCCTCTCGCGGCGATGAACGCAGAGCAGCTCGGAGGCACGTCGTGACGGACCGTCCAAGGGGCCCGTTCCGGGTACTCCCAGGCAGAATCGAAGACGAGCGGCTCTTGCTCGACGTTGAGTCGGCGAAGTCGGTCTACGTCCCGCGGTCGTCGCTTCCCGACGTCGAGATCGGCAACCGAATCGATGGCGAACTCGAGTGGACGGGCGAGGAACCGATGCTAACCGAGGTCGTCGTCGAATCCTCGACCCGATTCCGGTTCCGCCGGACGGCCGAGCCGATCTTCCAGGGTGCGAGATCCCGCTTCGAGGACGCCAGAGCTGCGGGCAACGCGATGAACTCGCAGGTGACCTACGACACCGATCGCAACCCCAACGGGGTCGTCTACACATTCGCAGCACAGCCGGGCGGTCGAGACCTCTTTTCGGAGTTCAGAGACGGCACGAAGCCGCTCGAACCCCTCGTCTCCCGCGCCGCCGAGGACGCCGAGCCTCCGTTTTCGGTGTGGGTTCTCGAACCCGACGAACCGTTCGTCGTCGCCTACATCGTTCTCGAGCCGGACGGGCTGTTGGATCGGACGATGGCAGAGACCTACGGCGACGGTTGATCGATCTCTAGCGCCGTCCGGAGTTCTGACGTGACGTCCTCGATCGCCCTGTCAGCTCCGTCGAGGTGCTCGTAGAGGTTGAGAAAGGCGTGAATCTGCGATTCGTAGTGCAGCCGCGTCGTCTCGACGCCGGCTTCCTCGAGGCGGTCCGCATAGGCGTTACCCTCGTCGACGAGTGGGTCGAAGCCCGCGGTCAGGACGGTCGCGGAGGGCAACCCCGAGAGATCCCGCGCCCGGAGCGGGAACGCGTAGTGGTTTCCCCGATCCGAGGGGCCAGTATACTGTTCGTGGTACCACTCGACGCCGTCCATCTCGAGGAAGTACCCCTCTCCGTTCTCGTCGTAGGAGTCGAACCACTCGATTGAGGGATGAGAGACCGACGGATACACGAGAAGCTGGTGTTCGAGTTCGGGACCGTCCCGGTCGCGAGCGGCGAGCGCGACGGCCGCGGCAAGGTTACCGCCCGCGCTGTCGCCGCCGATCGCCACCCGGTCGGGGTCACCCCCGAGATCGGCCGCGTGAGTCCATGCCCACTCGGTCGAGGCGTAGCAGTCCTCGAAACCCGCCGGGAAAGGATGCTCCGGGGCGCGGTGGTACTCAACGGAGACGACCAGACAGTCCGCGCCGTTCGTCAGCCGTCGACAGAGGCCGTCGTATGCCTCGATCGAGCCGCGGACCCAGCCGCCGCCGTGAAAGAAGACGAGAACGGGAAACGGCCCCGAACTCGATGGCGCGTAGAGTCGGACCGGGATCGGCCCCTCCGTTCCCTGAATTTCGAGGTCAACCCGTTCGCCGACCGGTTCGGGGTTCTCGACGGCGAAGAGGTCCTCGAGGAGCCCTCGACCGGTCGCCACCGATAACGTCGAGGACGACGGAGAGATTCCCGATTCGAATCTCTCGAGCAGTGCGGCGGCTTGCGGATCGAGTCCGTCGTCACGTGCTGGCATGGGTTCACACACGCGGCCGTGGCTGTTATATGCTGTTACTCCCCCGCCGTTACGATCC
>CAZLHT010000336.1:0-2172 GCA_964559185.1 uncultured Natronomonas sp. | reverse complement strand
AAGTGGCTCTCACAGAGGTGGAGCCCCGAGTAGGCGGCGTGCATGACGGCCTCCTTGCCGCACTTGTCGCACTGCATCACCTCCACTTGCCGGTTCTCGGGGATACGGGTTTCGACTCCGCGTGCGGCGAGCGCGCGAAAGTAACCGTTTTCGGCGACGCGATATTACTCCGAACGATGAGCTACACCCGCTCGGAGGCCGTCTCTCGACTCCGATCGATCGTCGAGACCGTCGAGTGTGGGCCGACTCCGGTCCCCGTCCGGGAGGTGTGGACGTTCGGTGACGTGGTTCTCGGGAAAGATCCGGTCGACCGGCTCGGCGTCTATCTCACGAAGGATCTCCTGTTCGAGGACGCGCCCGACCGCGAGGGCGAGTTTGAGGCCGAACTCGGCGTCTCCGGCGTCGGTAAGACCGTCTCGGCGGCGTGGGCAGAGACGTTTCCCGAACGTGTCCGGGCGAACGCAAACGGCCACGCGGCCCCCGAGCGGTGTCTGGCGGCGCACCTGTTCGACGCCGATGAGCCGATCCACCTCGAAGTGTGTAACACCGGCTTCGAGAACAACGTAACCCAGCGGCTGAAGGGTGCGCGCGCCCGCGACGATTACACTCAGTTGCTCGACCCCCGCGCCGCGTGTCTGTGGATCGACACCGGCGACAGCGCTCGAACGAGCGAGGAAGCGTTCCGAAAACTCGAATCCGGCGAGTTCGTCTTTCCACCGCTGTCCGCGGCCTTCGAGATGCTCGGCATGAAACCCGACGAGGCGGAAACCGCGGCCGATACGCTGTTCGCGTATCGAAGCGAAGCCGACGGCGTGACCGTTCGGGGCGACGTCGTGTGACCGATCCCGTCTCTCGGTTTTCGTCCCACGTCTACCCGAATGCTTATCTGCGAACACGCGACAATCGAAACTCAATGGTCGAGGCCTTCGCGGTCGCCTCCGGAAAGGGCGGGACCGGCAAGACGACGAGTACGGTTTCGCTCGGCATGGCGCTCGCCGACCGCTACGACGTGACGATCGTCGACGCGGATACGGGGATGGCGAACCTGTTATTTCACGCCGGTCTCGCCGACGTCGAGACGACGCTCCACGACGTGCTCGTCGAGGACGGCGTTCCCGTCGAGGCGGCAACGTACGATCGCTTCGGGATGTCCGTCGTTCCCTGCGGGACCTCGCTCGCGGCCTTCGAGACCGCCGAGCCCGAGCGGTTGCGCGATGTCGTCGCCGAACTCGCTGCCGATACGGACGTACTCCTACTGGACTCGGCGGCGACGCTCGGCTCAAAGAGCGCCGTTCTCCCGATCGTGTTGGCCGACCGCGTCATCGTTGTGCTCAATCCGACGGTGCCGTCGATCTCCGACGGGCTGAAGGTACAGGAGTACGCGCTCTCGTACGGCTCAGACGTCGCGGGGACGATCTTCAACCGAGTCCGTGGCGACCTCGGAGATATCGCGACGAAAGCAGATCGGTACTTCGAGGGGCCAACGCTCGCGACGGTCCCCGAAAGCGACGCCGTTCAGGCGGCTCGCTCGGACGGAGCTCCCCTGCTTGCACACGCGCCGGACTGTCCCGCGGCGGCGGCGTTCCGGACGGCCGCCGAGCGACTCTCGCCGAGAGCGGGTGACTCCGATGCGGTCGCCGAGCGGTTCCGTACCGCGGTCATTCCGGATCCGCCATGATCCCCGACGGCGAACTGCTCCGATCGCGGGTCGTCCCGGAACTCTCGTCGGCACTTCGCGACGTGTTGGATCGACGGCTGGACGGCTACGCGCTCGTCTTCTCCCGAAGTTCGCTGCTCTGTGGCGACGACGAAACCGGCTTGATCACGTTTAAGGCCGGCGTTCCGGTTTTCGCGTACCACTCGAGGACGGATCGTGGCGGCCCCCCCGCGATCGAGGACGTCGGGTCGCCTCCCTACCGGTTCGAACTGTACGAATTCGAGGCCAGCGAGTTCGAATTGCCCCATCGAACGGAGGCGTTGCGCGTCCCGCCGGGAGCGCTCGCGACCCGGTTGGCCGACGATCCCGACCTCGCCGATCGAACGCGCGCCGTCGCAGCCGACACCGAGACGATCGGGGACGCGAGTGCGGACACCGTTGAAGCGTTCCTCGACGACGAGGCCGCGATCGAAGACATCAGACGCTCCGCCCGCGAGGAGGCGCTCGATCGGGCG
>CAZLHT010000335.1:0-2179 GCA_964559185.1 uncultured Natronomonas sp. | reverse complement strand
GCGTGAAAATCGCCCTTGCTCGCGCCACCGTCGCCGACACCGACGAGGCCGACTTCGTCGTGGCCCTGTATCTTCCGTCCCCACATCAGCCCGACCGTCTGGGGAATCTGGGTTCCGACGGCGACGATGTGTGGGATGCGGCGCTCGTAGGGGTTCATCCCCTCGATGGTCTCGGCGTCCCACTCCTCGTATCCCCGAAGCCAAAAGCCAAGAATGTCCTCGAGCGGGCGACCTCGCTGGATGTGCGCGCCGTACTGACGCCACTCGGTGTTCATCCAATCGCGGGCCGAAAGCGCCGCCGCCGTGCCGACGTGGGCCGCCTCAAGGCCGCGACACTCCATCCAGAAGTGAAACTCCCCCTGCCGCTGGAGGGTCAACCCTCGCTCTTCGAGCGCGCGCGCCTGCACCATCGATCCGTACAACTCCTGAAGCTCTCCGTCGCTCAGATCGAGGGCCGACACCGCGTCGGCGTCGTAGGACCCGTCCGGGGCGATGATCCCCTCGCAGTCGTCGTACTCCTCCGGAAAGCGAACCATGGCGTAACCGTCGGGCGTCGACGTCATATATGTTAACATGTCTCTGTGAGTGTCTCGCCCGAGCCGTTCAGCCGAAGTCGAGTTTATGGGCATGCGTGACAAATACATGCACGTATGTCTCAACAGGTGCAATCCGAACTCGAAGTGGACCGGTTCACCCTCGGACTCGTCGGTCCCGAGCAAAAGTGGGCGGGAACGGTCGCCGACGGCGGAACGGTGCGAACGCACACGCCGCCGGCCTGTTGGGGGCCGATGATAACCCCCGAATTCCGCGGTGGCCACGAGGTGACCCGACCGATCCGGGTCGAGAACGCCGAACCGGGCGACGCCCTGGTCGTCCGCATCGAGTCGGTGGAGGTAACGAGCGTCGCGACCAGTACGGGCAGTATGCGCGAACGCGAAGGGGCGTTCGGCGACGATCCGTTCGTCGATCACCGCTGTCCCGAGTGCGGAACGAAGTGGCCCGAAAGCGTCGTCGAGGGCACTGGTGAGGAATCGATCCGCTGTGCGGAGTGCGGCGCGAACGCCTCCTCGTTCGGCTTCGAGTTCGGCTACACCGTCGCCTTCGACGACGACCGCTCGGTCGGATTGACCGTCGGATCCGACGGCGCTGACGACCTCGCAGCACGCGCTCACGAGGCGATGGCGCTTCCCGAACACTCGCGACAGCATCCGATTTTACTGTATAAACCCGACGAGATCCCGGGCACGCTCGGCCACCTGCGGCCCTTCATCGGTAACATCGGGACGACGCCCGCGAGAGCGTTCCCCGATTCGCACAACGCCGGTGACTTCGGGCAGTTCCTCATCGGCGCCGGCCACGATTGGGGTCTCCCCGATGAAGCGGCGCTCGACGACCGGACCGACGGCCACATGGACTCGAACGACGTCCGCCCCGGCGCGACCCTGATCTGCCCGGTCAGAGTCGAGGGCGCGGGGCTGTACGTCGGTGACCTCCACGCGAACCAGGGCGACGGTGAACTCTCTTTGCACACGACGGACGTGAGCGGGCGGACGGAACTCGAAGTCGAGGTGATCAAAGATCTCGAACTCGACGGGCCGTTGCTGTTGCCGAACGAGTCGGATCTCCCGGAGATCGCGAGGCCATATACCGATGCAGAGCACGAGACCGGCGACGAACTCGCCGCCGAATACGACGTCGACGAGGTCCTCGACGCCGCGCCGATTCAGATCATCGGCTCGGGGGCGACGATCAACGACGCCACGGAGAACGCCTTCGATCGAGCCGGCGAACTCTTCGGCATCACCGAAGGCGAGATCAGAGCGCGGTGTACCTTCACCGGCGGGGTCGAAATCGCCAGACTCCCCGGCGTCGTCCAGCTCTCGATGCTCGCACCGATGGCGTTCCTCGAAGAATGCGGGCTCGATGAGATCGCCCGCGAGCACTACGGACTCTAAGCCGTACTCGAATTCGGCATTTCAGCGTTCGGTTCCGCCCTGCATCGCCGGAAAGAGTTGCAATTCTGCGGTCGGCGGACACGCCGTTTCGGGTTCGACGCGTTGGCCGTCGCACATCACCCGAACGCTCGGCCGGAGATCGCCCTCCGCATCGAACAGCTGCGAACGGGTGCGCGGATACGCCTCGGCGAACCGATAGAGCGCCTCGGCGACGGTGTCGACAT
>CAZLHT010000334.1:0-2202 GCA_964559185.1 uncultured Natronomonas sp. | reverse complement strand
GTGTCCCCTTCGATCTCGGATTCGACGAACTCGACGACGGTCCCGAAGCCGACGACGACATCGGCCTCGCGGATCGCTCGCGCCCCTCTCCGGGTGAGATACTCGGGGTCTCCGGGGCCGATTCCGACGGCGTACACCGGATTCGATTCACCGACGGCTTCGGGTGCGGCCGCTGCTGCCGCGGCGGGTTCGGCCGGAAATTCGACGTTTCGTGTCATCCTTCGAGTTCCAATTCGCCGTTTCGAACGTCGGTCCCGACGTGAATTAACCCATTCGTTTATCCGGCGACGAGACCGATCCCGCCGTAGCGATCGACACACCCGCCGGCGATTCAGCTTTCGTTCGTCGATTTCGCCCCGTTCTGGAGCGTCAACAGCGCGACCCATCCGATGAGAAGCCCCGGCCAGTAGGTCGTGAGACGGAAAAGGACCGCCGCGGTCAGCGCCGTCGCCAGTTCGACGGAGTAAAACCACGTCACGAGACCGGAGAATATCGCTTCGTACGTTCCCGTTCCCCCCGGGGTCGGCGAGAGCGTCCCGATGACGGAGAGATTGACGATGAGATATATCGGCACGAACTCGGATTGGAGGCCGATCGATCCAAAGACGAAATACAGCGACGCGATCTGAGCCAAAATCGCGAGGTGGGAGATGGCCACCGTTGTCAGCAGGTATCGAGGATCGCTGCCGGCCTCCTGGAAGGTCTCTTCGAGTTGTCGGAGGCTCTCTCTGGCCGATTCGAAGAGCGCTTCGGCTCTCCCGAGACGGGCTTCGATCGCATCGAGCAGCCGGAAAAGCGCGTTACCGAGGGTGCTATCGTCGGACCAGAGGAGGTAGGCGATCAGACCGACACCGATCAGAAGAACGACCGCCAGGACTCCGATATCCACGAGCGGCCCCTGTACCGATCCGACGATGCCGAGGTAGATGATGCCCCCCACGGTGAACGTGAAAAAGGGAATCGCGTTCAGGATGTCGGCCGAGACGACACACGCCAGGGTCGTCTCGTAGTCTTCGCCGGTCGTGTCCGAGACGACGTAGGCCATGATGGGTTCGCCACCGAACTGTCCGAGCGGCGTAATCGAGTTCAGAAAGTTACCCGTCAGAAACATCCGCACGGTCTGAGAGCGGGTGGCTTCGATGCCGACCGTTGCGAAGACCCGGTGCCAGACCCACGCCCATACCATCAGCGAGGAGACGCCGACGGCCACCGCCACCGCAAACAGCGACGTCTCTGCGCGAGCGAGCGAATCAAAAAACGCATCGACATCGGCGAGATACAAAAGGCCAACCAGCAGGGCTCCCGAGACGCCGAACCAAAGCAGTCCCTCGCGTCCGACGTCGATTGGTAAGCGTGCGGACATCGGTTATTCGTCCCCTCGCCGCCGCAGTTTTCTCGGCGGGAATTCGGATCGGAATGGGATCGTCAAGCGGCTTCTCCCCCCGCGTCGAGCGCCCGCACCGCCCGCAGCCACCGTCCCATCTTCTCGACCGTCGAAACGATGAACTCGCCGCCTTTGGACGCCGAGAAATCGTCCTCCTCGAGGGCAGCAATCGTCCCCTCGTACGCCTCGAAGTTGTCCGATCGTCGATCACCTGTAACCCAGTGCCTCGAGTCGGCGTTTCATCGCCGCATCCGGCTCCGCGCCGTCGTCGTCGCGTTCGACGTCCGATGTCTCGTCGAGTGCCGCTCTGAGGTCGGACGGAACCGGGATTTCGGCCCCCGTCTCGAGGTCGTACGCTTCGTACCGTTCTCGCCCGTCGGCTCGTACCGATTTGACGACCTTCTCGCCGTCCCGTCTGGCGTATCTGTACTTCCGGTAGTACTCGTCCCACCGTTCTCTCGGGATGTAGCCGGTGAAGTTTTCGGGGAACTCACACCCGCCCATCACCACCTCGCTGAAGACGTCGTCGGGACGGGGCCCGATTCCGGCGTAGTACGGAACGAGTTCGTTGAGCGTTCTGAGTTCGAACGGTCGGTCCCTGATACCGGGGTCGATGTCGGGATGTGAAACCAAAAGCACCGTCTCTATGACCGGGTCGGCGACGGTGAACTGGTGACCAAACTGACCGCCGTCCTCCCCGAGCGCTTGGCCGTGGTCCGACAGAAGGATCACGACGGTCTCCTCGTCGAGGTCGTACCGGTCGAGCGCGCCCACGATCCGTCCGACGAGGCCGTCCGTGTAGTCCACCGACGCCTCGT
>CAZLHT010000333.1:0-2206 GCA_964559185.1 uncultured Natronomonas sp. | reverse complement strand
TGTCCCCGACCTCGATGTTGTGGCCGTAGGTGAAGCTGATCCCCTTGAAAAAGCGGCAGTTGTCGCCACACTCCGCGAAGAGGTGGTCGGCGAGCATCCGCCGGAACCGGAGGGCAAAGGCGATGTTGTCGGCCATCGGCGTGGCGTCGAACTGCCGCCAGAGCCACTGGAGGTGTTTCGACCGCTCGAAGGCGTCCTCGTCCTTTTCCGCGTAGTATTCGCTCTCGAGCGTCGCGTTGCACGGATCGTATCCCTGAAGCCGGACCCGTTCGGCCGGAGAGACGCCGTCTCCCGCCTGCCACCGCCGGTAGGCTTCCCGATCGCCGTGCAGATCGATGAGTACGTCCTCGACGACCGCACAGGTCTCCTCGTCGCTCGAGAGCCGACGATCGACCGCTTCGAGGAACGTCTCGAGGCCCTCTTCGGCCGCCGCCGGTAACGAGACGTGGCGTTTCGTCATATTTCCACCGACGGGCCTGTGGTTGTTAGGGGTTGCTGTTGCACGCCGTGTACACGATCGGGAAGGACTTATCTCGCCTTCGACGGACGCCGACCGCGGCATCCACGGCGGCGGGAAAAACCACGAGGGATAAGTGGGACACTCCCGAAGGCGGCGTATGAACTACCGAACGATCGGGGATTCCGGCGTCGAGGTCTCCGAAATCGGCTTCGGGGCGTGGGTCGTCGGCAGCAACTGGTGGGGCGACCGAAGCGACGAGGAGGCGATCGAGATGGTCCGGTACGCGATCGACCGTGGGATCACCTACGTCGACACCGGGGACGTGTACGGACATGGCGATTCGGAGCGGCTGATCGGTCGGGCGGTGGCGGAGCGCCGCGACGAGGTCACCGTCGCGACGAAAATCGGCTACGACTTTTACGACAACCCCCAGGCGGGACACGGCGAGTTGCCCAAGGAGATGAACCGCGAGTACCTCGAAGACGCCTTCGAGAAGTCCCTCGATCGGCTCGGACTCGATCGGATCGACGTCCTGCAGTTGCACAACGCGAACGTCGAGGAGATCGACGCCGACGTCCTGGAGTTCTTCGACGAACTAAAAGAGGCCGGCCGAATCGACGCCATCGGATGGGCGCTTGGCCCCTCGATCGGCTGGCTCGCGGAGGGAGAGATGGCGATCGAACGGGAATTCGATTCGGTTCAACTGGTCTGGAACGCCTTCGAACAGGAGGTAGGCAACCACTTTCTCGACGCCATCGACCGGACCGACTCGCCGACGAGTCTCGTTCCCCGCGTCCCCCATTCCTCGGGACTGTTGAACGAGCAGGTCGGACCGGAGACGGAACTCGAGGAGGGCGATCACCGCGCGTACCGCCCCGACGAGTGGTACGAGACGGGCTGGGAGAAACTCGAGGCGTTACGATTCCTGGAACGAAACGGCGAGCGAACGATGTCCCAGGCCGCGATCCAGTGGCTGCTGTATCACGACCCGGTCGCGACCGTCACGCCGACGTTCCGGACGAAAGACGACATCGACGAGTGGGCGGCCGCGAGCGACGTGCCGTCGCTCTCCGAGGCGGAGTACGAACGGGTGCGGACGCTGTACGCCGACGGCTTCGGCATCGATCGCGACGACGGGATGGACGCGCTGCGTTCGTCCGTCGGCGGCGAGGACATCGACGCCGCGGGACTGGACAAGCGATCCGCCGGGAGCTGACGAGACGGTCGGTCGCCGCCGCGCCAGCGGGCGAAGTTCCCGACGTTTTTATTCACCGATCCCGGAGGACAGAGCGATGGGTACCATTCGGATCGTCTGGGGAACCGCCACCGGGCCGACGGCGATGGCGTCCTACGACGCCGCGCTCGCGGCGGCGAACGTCCACGATTACAATCTCGTGTCGGTCTCGTCCGTGATCCCCGCTAACGCGACGATCGAGGTCGTTTCGGACGCGCCGCCGCTCGGACCGGCGGGCGAACGACTGACCGTCGTCGAAGGGCGCGCGACGGTCGGCCCAGCGGAGTCGGGGCCCGCGACCGCGTGTCTCGGGTGGTCCCGGGAAACGGGCGGACCGGGGATCTTCTATGAATCAACGGGGACGGACCCGGACGCCGTCCGCGAACGAGTCGAGACGGGCCTCGAATCCGGACGGTCGCTTCGGTCGTGGGCGTTCGACGAAGCGGGAATTCGATCGGCCACCGTCGACGCCGATCCCGACGCGTACGCGACGGCGGTCGTTTTGGCCCTCT
>CAZLHT010000332.1:0-2216 GCA_964559185.1 uncultured Natronomonas sp. | reverse complement strand
GGGGCGCGGACGATCGACGCCGTCGGCGATCGGATGGCGTCGTTCACGCCACCAGTCCCCATCGGTTGTCGTCGTAGGAGCGATCGCGGTCGGCGTCGAACCGCCGCTCGATTGCCCGGGTGAGCGCCGCCTTCTCGTCGCGGCCGATACGCGCCAGTTCATCGGCCTTCGAGACAGCAAGCGGCGGGCCTCGCTCGTGGGCGATGTCCCGGAGTAGCTGCATCGTTAGCGCCTCCCTCGTCTCCGGGTCGCGCGTATACACCGCTGGAGCCTCGACTCGGAACAGGAGCTCGTCGCGGGGGTCGAACACGCAAAAGAACGTCACTTCGTAATCTCTCGGATTTCGCTCGCGGTTCAATCCCAACGCGTCGCCTTCGGCCGATAACGGTTCGTCGACGCCACAGCGTGAGACGAACCAGTTCGTGAAGGTGAGCTGATCGGTCAGCGTCTCGCCGTCGTCATCCGTCCGCCGGAGGACGCGTTTGAAGAGGGCCGCATCGTCCGCCCACGGGGCGTGTTCGGTTCGGCGGAGCGTTCGCGTGATCGCCTTCGATCCGCCGTTTTTGACGAAGCCGACGAGCGGGACGCCGCGATCGGCGAAGCGTTCGACGAGATTGAGGTAGCTGGCGACGACGTCCCGCGGTCGTTTGTCCTCGACGAGGAGGTCAGCAAGCTCGGCGTGTCGATCCGTCCACGCCAACAGTCCCTTCGGGTAGATCGGCCCGTCGAGAACGAGGAGGTCGTCGACGACCCCGGCCTGCATCTCGGCGTGAGTCACCTCCGCGAGGTACAACGAGAGCGCGTGGACGACGGCCTCCTCGTACCGACTAACGCGTGGCGCCTGGAGTACCCGTCCCTTCGAATACCCGTCGTCGAACATCGTCCAATCGTCCT
The DNA here is from genome assembly GCA_964559185.1 of uncultured Natronomonas sp. Classification (GTDB taxonomy): domain Archaea; phylum Halobacteriota; class Halobacteria; order Halobacteriales; family Haloarculaceae; genus Natronomonas. The sequence goes on along the minus strand of CAZLHT010000332.1, from coordinate 1,322 downwards.
CCTCGCAATCGACTGTCGCGTCGTTCGAGTGGACCGTCGCGACGACCGTCCGAGAACGGTGCAGTTCCAGTTCGGACGGAACGGCTGCCATCGCCGCTTGCGCCACATCGAGGACGAGCCCGTTCGTGAACGTCGTCGGATTGATCGTCCCGGAGTCGAGTCCGTGTTGGGTCGGGAACGGGGCTTCCTGTAGTGCGGCATCCTCGATTCCGATGCGGCGTCGGCGCACCGATCCAATCGGTTCGATGACGCGACGGTTCCCGTCCCGGAGCGGATCGAGAAATTCCTCGAAGACCGTTTCGGCGAAATCGTCGTGATCGGTCGTGTCGACGCGATGGCTGATCCGGCCCGCGAGCTGCGCGATGCCGTCGAAATGGACCGGGTCGAGGGTCATACGACGTCTGGGTCGTTCTGCGTTATAAATCGTGGGCCGACCAACGCCGGGATGGCGGCGCTGACCGTTTCTCCCGAATCGTTCTCGGCCGTGAAACCGGTACCGCCCTAGGGTACTGACGGGCGGAGATTCCGGACTTTGATCGGTTATTCCCGAATAATCATCATGAATTCGACGGGAGAACGGTACGCCTTTGACGGGGCCCTTCAAAACGGTCCGGTATGGATTACGACAAAGTCGAGGTGCCGACAGAGGGGTCAAAAATAGAGCAGACTGAGGAGGGGCGACTCGCCGTACCCGAGGACCCGGTCATCCCGATCATCTACGGCGACGGCGTCGGAAGCGACGTCGGTCCCGCCGCTCAGAAGGTGCTCGAGGCCGCCGCGGACGCGACCGGGCGCGAGATCAACTGGATGCGCATCTACGCCGGCGAATCCGCCCGCGAAAAGTACGGCGAGAACCTGCCCGACGACACCGTGGATGCGATCAAAGAACACCGCGTCGCGATCAAGGGACCGCTGACGACGCCCGTCGGCGCCGGCTTCCGTTCGCTGAACGTCGGTCTGCGAAAGCTTCTCGACCTCTACGCGAACGTCCGACCGACGTACCACATCGACGGCGTTCCCTCGCCCGTCAAAGAACCCGGCAAGATGGACATAGTCACCTTCCGGGAAAACACCGAAGACGTCTACGCCGGCATCGAGTGGGAAGCCGGCACCGACGAAGTCCAGAAGGTTAAGGCGTTCGTCGAAGACGAGATGGGCGCAGACGACGTCATCCACGACGGCCCAGTCGGCATCGGCGTCAAACCGATCACGGAGTTCGGAACGAAGCGGCTCGTCCGCGAGGCCATCGATTTCGCCCTCGAGAACGACCGCGACTCCGTCACGCTGGTCCACAAGGGCAACATCATGAAGTTCACCGAGGG
>CAZLHT010000331.1:0-2229 GCA_964559185.1 uncultured Natronomonas sp. | reverse complement strand
GCAACCGCTTCCGATCGAGATCCTCTTCGGAATTTATCTCGGCGTGTTGACGGGGATGTTCCCAGCGCTCGTCTCGTGGGGGCTCGGCTTTCTGTTCAAGTACGTGACCGGCGTTTCGATTCCCGCCTTCGGCGTCCTCGTGTTGGCGCTGGCGCTCGCCGGCATCAACGGCGGATTGCTCGCGTTGAACGATCCGACGGTCCTTTCGTCGGGATATCGGATCGTCGTCGCGCTCATCGTCGTGTTGATGCTGTCGATGTACGCACACGCGAAGGGAGACGCGATGGGGGCGACGGTTCCGAAGCGCCTGTCGCTGAAGAAGTTACGCGATCGGACTCTCTCGACGGACGTCGTCGAGCTGGTCGGATCGCGGGGCGAGGTCCGAATCGAGGTCATCGGCGAGGTGGTCGACATGGAGGGATACCCGCCACTGTCCGCCGGACTCAGAGCGGAGATCAAAACAGACGAGTGGCGTCTGCCGGCCGACCTGCCGATCTCTGAACTCGAAACCCGCTTCGCCGATCGACTCCGAACCGAGTACGATCTGGCTGATGCCTCGGTCAGTATCGACGAACGCGGGCGGGCGAGCGTCGTCGCCGCGCCGCCGCTGTCCGGGATCTCCAAACGCATCCCGCCCGGAAAGCGCGCCGTCTCGGTCGACGCTCTCGTTCCGACTGGCCTTGCCCGTGGCGACGAGGTGCTCGTCATGACCGGGGATCGTGAGATCGAGGGGACGGTCATCGCGGCGAAGTCGTCGCTGAAACGAGATGCGGCGACGAAGACGGATGGCGGGACGGCGGTCGAAGAGCCTGCCCGATCGACGAGCGCCGCGCCGACCACGACTGGCGGCGACGGTCGGGTGACGGTCGCAGTCGCGCGCGCGAGAGTGGACGAATTGCTCGTTTCTCCCCGGCCGAAGGTAATCGTGAGGGCCCGGGGAACGCATCGCGAGTTCGAACTCGTCTCGATGTTGCGACAGGCCGGAAAGCGATTCCGAAAGGTCACGGTTCGCGCGAATGGCGAACTGGCCGGCGTGACGATCGGGGAGGCGGACATTCGTGAGGTGCACCGCGTCGCAGTATTGGCGATCAAGCGGCCGGACGGGTGGATCGTCGCACCGCGAGGCGAAACAGAGTTACGGGCGGGCGACGAGCTATTCATCGTCGGCATGCGCGAGCACCTCGCCGCGTTCGAGGGGGCGATCGCGTGAGTCTTCTCGTGGGGCAGACGGCGGCGGGGCAGGCGGCGATACTCGGGGAGTTCTTCGTCGACATCGCTCGAATCCTCGTCTTCTCGATTTCGGCCGCCGTGATCGGCGGACTCGTCGGGATCGTCTATCGGTGGTACGCCGGCGAACGGGTTCAGGACGGCCTCTCCGTACTCGTCGGCTTGAGTGTCGTCGCGATCTATCTGAACACCGCGGGCGCGCTCGGGGACGTGATCGGGGGACGGGTCGACCTCCTCGCTCTCGAAACGGCGGTGTTTAACACGGTGACGTTCGCGTCGGCGGCGGTGACGGCCGCGGGCGGGGGACGACTCGGCGACCGGCTCGGTGCCGGCGTCTTCGCCGTTTCGGGGAGTGGATACGTCGACGGGGACGTGGGCCGGATCGTTCGGTCGGTCGGTCGGGTAACGACGGTACAGTTGCCCTCGGAGATCGGCGATATTGACGGATACGATCCCGTCGACGTGGCGACGAAGGAGAAGCTGGTCGATCGAACGCTCGTCTTCCCGCGGCGGTTGACCATCGAAGAGCTCCGAACGCGCTTCGTTGAGCGGCTGCGGACGGATTACGGCGTCGGTCACGTTGACGTCGACGTGGCCGACGATGGAACCGTCGAGTACCTCGCGCTGGGCGGGCGAGAATCCGGCATCGGGGCCTCGTTACCGCCGGGGAGCGCCGCGGTCGCGGTCAATGCCGATCCCCCGAACAACGCCAGTCCCGGCGATACGGTGCAGGTGTGGACAGACGACGACCTCGAAACGGAGGCGAGTCCCCAACACGTGACGAACGCGGAACTCCGGGGAACTGCCGACGATCTGGTCACGCTCGCGATGGACGAACCAGACGCGAAGCGGCTCGATTCGACCCTTCAATACCGACTCGTCACGCTCCCTGTCGAAGCGCGGACTGACAGGGAGTTCGCGGCGCAGTTGCGGGGCGCCGAGGAGACGATGGGGGTCGTGACCGTCCCGGACGGGAGTGCGCTCGTCGGGGACCCGATCAGC
>CAZLHT010000330.1:0-2241 GCA_964559185.1 uncultured Natronomonas sp. | reverse complement strand
CCGCGAAGGTTTTTGTGGGCAACTGGAGACGAGAGCACATGAGCGATAAACGACTTCGAGAAACGTTCGCCGATGCGCCGAGCAACTGGGGCAAGTGGGGATCCGACGACGAGGTCGGCGCGGTGAACTACCTGAACGAACCGCAAGTGCTCGAAGGCGCACGGGCGATCGAGCACGGGGAGACGTTCGCGCTCGGAGTCCCGATCGGACGTCCGGAGGGGGACCCCAAGACGTCGGCCCGCCCCGATGCCCAACACTACATGCTCCGCGACCGGGGCCACTACGAGGCCGGCAAGCTCCCGGCCGACGGTCGGCAAGGTACGGACGACGTGCTCACGCTCGCGCTCCACGGAACGACCCACGTCGACGCACTCGGGCACTCGTGGTACGGCGACGAGATGTACAACGGCTTCGACCCCGAGACGACGAAGGGCGGGCTCGAACGCTGCAGCGTCGAACCGATCGCCGAACACGGTGTTGTCGGTAGAGGGGTTCTCTTGGACATCGCCCGCCACCGCGACGTGGAGCATCTCCCGCACGATGCGACGATTTCGCTGTCCGAGGTGCGGGCGTGCGCCGACGAACAGGGCGTCGAACTCCGCGAGCGCGATGTCCTCGTCATCCGAACCGGGTGGCTCGAGCGGTTCTACGCGGGCGAGACGGAGCCGATCGAGGAATTTGACGAGCCGGGGATAACCTACTCCGAGGAACTCGCGGCGTGGTTCCACGGAATGGAGATTCCCACCTTCGCGACGGACACGCTCGCGAGCGAACGGACGTACCCAGAAAGCGGAATTCGGCTGCCGCTGCACGCGACGTTCATCCGGGATCAGGGGATCTTGATCACCGAGATCACGCTGTTGGACGAACTGGCCGCAGACTGCGCCGCGGACGGGAAGTACGACTTCATGTACGTCTGCTCGCCGCTGAAGATCGTCGAAGGGACGGCGTCGCCGGTGAACCCGCTGGCGATCAAGTGACCGCGGCCGCGTCGACGTATCCTCGACCGCAGGGGCTATACAACTTCGAACGGGAGGGTCGAGTATGGAAGGACATCTGTCCGGCGGGCTCGTCGAGGTTGGCGCGAACGCCCGCGAACGCTACTACGACTCGCGGGGGTACGGCCGTCCGCGGGGCGACGGCGTCCGTCTCTCTCGCGTCGAGGCGGCGCATCTGCTTTACCGGGGGGATCTCGACGCGGTCGACGGGCGGGGGATCTCGTCGTTTCTGGCCGACAACGCCGACATCGTCGTGCCGTTTCTCGTCTACAAGGATCTCCGGGACCGCGGCTTTTACGTCTCGCCTGCCCGGGAGGGGTGGGTCGACGAACCCAGCGGAGTGGACTTCGCCGTCCACCCTCGCGGGGACGGCCCGTGGGACGGTACCGTCGAGTACCGGGTTCGCGTGCTCGGAGAGCGGGCATCGATCTCGATGGAATCGCTCGGAGACGTCGTCCTCGCCGTCGTCGACGAGGAGAGCGAACTCACGTACCTTCGGACGAATATCCCGAGAGTGACGGGGACGAGTTCGACGAAGATCGACGGCCCGATCGAGGGCGACCTGCTCGAGGATCGCGTCCTCTGTTGGGAGCCGCCGTCGGAACTGTACGAACGCGGGTTTTACGGTCAGCGCATGGATCGCGAGGACGACGCGATCCAGTTATCGCTTCTGGAGGCCGCCTATCTCGCCCGCGAGGACGTCCTGGCCGTCGAGGGCGGCCGCGAGGCGATCGAATCCCGGGGTCAAGCCGTCGAGGGGGACCGGTTCGATCGCCGTCTGTCGGTCTACCGATCGCTTCGCGAGCGCGGCGTCGTTCCGAAGACCGGTTTCAAGTTCGGGGCCGACTTCCGGACGTACGCCGACGTCGAACGCGTCGACGAATTGAGCCACTCCGAGCTGTTGGTTCGAGTCCTCCCGACCGACGCCGTTCGCTCCTCGCGGGATCTGGCGCTCGACATTCGACTCGCTCACGGCGTCCGAAAGCGGATGGTGTTCGCGCTGGTCGACGAGGAAGAGATCCAGTGGCTGTCGATCGGACGACTGACGCCCTGAGCCGCACTATTGGGATGATCAAACCGACCGCTCGATACCCCACGTGACGTGATCCCACGCCCGCTCGTAGAGGTAGTAGGTCCCCGTCTTCAGCACGTTCGCCGCGATACCGATATTCAACGCGTCGCCGAGGTCGCCGACGACGACGAACGCGATCGTAACGGTGATCAAAACCATGAACAGCCGATA
>CAZLHT010000329.1:0-2242 GCA_964559185.1 uncultured Natronomonas sp. | reverse complement strand
TCTGCTTGAACTTCGCGTGCTCCTCGCTGGCGATCGTGAGGTCACAGACGACGTGCAGGGAGTGGCCGCCGCCGACGGCCCAGCCGGGAACGACGGCGACGACCGGCTTGGGAATGTGGCGGATCAGCCGCTGTACCTCAAGGACATGAAGTCGGGGCGCGCTCTGCAGTTCGGCGTCGTCTTCGGCCGCACCATCAGCGTCCTCGTCGTCTTCGTATTCATAACCGGCATCGCCGCGGATCCGCTGGTCGCCGCCGGAACAGAAGGCCCAGCCGCCGTCTTTCGGCGAGGGGCCGTTGCCAGTCAGGAGCACGCAGCCGACGTCGGTCTGTCGTTTGGCGTGATCGAGGGCGGTGTAGAGTTCGTCGACCGTCTCGGGGCGGAAGGCATTCCGGACTTCGGGGCGGTCAAAGGCGATACGGACCGCGCCGGTTCCCCTCGAGCGGTGGTATGTGAGATCTTCGAACTCCTCGGTGATCGGGGTCCAGCGATTCCCGTCGAACAGTTCCGATACCATTGTCGACCCTGTGTGGGCGGCGAAGAAAAAGGTACGCGCAAAGTGGATGGGACGGGAGAAACCGATCAACCGATCACCGGCGGTAGGTGACGAACTCGAGGTCGCCGACCGTCTCGCGGGCGTATTCGGTCCACTCGGAACCTATCTCGGGGAAATGCGTGTCGCCGTCCGGCGTCTCCGGTATCTCGGTGATGAGAAGTTCCGCGGCGCAGTCGATAAACTCGTCGTACACGGTCGCCCCGCCGACGACATAGACCGTTTCGCGATCGTTTCCGTCTTCGTCCCGGTCGTCCTTGATGGCGGATTCGGCGAGTCGGAGGGCTTCGTCGACGTTCCGGGCGTGAACCGCCCCCTCCGGGAGTTCGAGACGGTCACGTCGGGAGAGAACGATATTCGTCCGGCCCTGGAGGGGTCCGCCGAGTCTTTGCTCGATCGATTCGTAGGTTGTTCGGCCCATGATCACCGGGTGGCCCATCGTGGTCCTCTTAAAGCGGTGAAGGTCTCCCGGATAGTACCACGGCATCCCGCCGTCGACGCCGATGACGCCGTTTTCCGCGACCGCGGCGACGAGCGCGAGTCTCATTCCGCGACCGCGAACGACAGCCCCGGTTCGGGATCGTACTCCTCGAGTCGAATGTCGTCGAACCGGAGTTCGTTGAGCGGCTTGTCGGCGATTTCGATTCGCGGACGTTCGCTCGGCTCGCGCGACAGTTGCGTCAACAGCCCGGGGACGTGGTCATATCCCGACTGCTCGTCGGGTTCGGGGGGTGTGACGTCCTCAAGCCACTCGCGAACGGCGGCATATCCGGATCGATCCTCGACCGCCCGAACCCGATCGGCGAGTTCGGTGAGGTTCTCGGCGTACCACGCGCCGCGATTGCCCGTCCCGCAGTAGACGTGCGCGTCGACGACGGTGTGGCCGAACGAACCGATCTCGAAGCCGGTTCGATTCGCGACGGTGTGGGCCAAAAGCGAGTACGCCGCGAGGTTAAACGGGACTCCGAGCGCGACGTCGCCCGAGCGCTGGGTGAGGTGAACATTCAGCCGGTCGCCCTGAACGTTGAAGACGAATGTGTAGTGGCACGGCGGGAGCGTCGAAACGGCGGCGTTCGCCGGGTGCCACGCGTTGACCACCAGCCGCCGGGAGTTCGGGTTCTCCTCAAGCGTGTCGAGGACGTAGCCGATTTGATCGAAGACCCGCCGCGTCTCACCGTTCGGGGCCGTCTCTGTCCTGGTCCAGCGGAGTCCCCCCGCGTCCTCGGGCCAGCTCTCACCCTCCAGGCCGCCCTCCGGGACCGGATACCGTCGCCAGAAGCGGCCGTAGGCGGTGTCGAGCCGCCCCTCCTCGTCGGCCCACGCGTCCCAGATCGCGGTGTGTTCCCGGAGGTTCCGGACGTGTTCCTCCCCGGAGAGGTACCACAACAGTTCGTGAATCAGCGAATTCCACCGGTAGCCGTCCATCCGTTTCGTCGTCAGGAGGGGAAATCCTTCGGCGAGATCCACCTCGTAGTGGTGGCTGAAAGCGGCGACGGTGTCGACGCCGGTCCGATTCGGCTTGTAACACCCGCCTGCGAGGGTCTCCGCGACGAGGTCGTGATACTGTCGCATTCGATATCTACCGCTGGGACGGCGGGATAAATAGGTTTGCCTCTCCGACGTCCGATCACCGCCGAGATTCGATCGATGGTCGCCACGGGTCGACTCAGGCCGTTTTCGTTCCACCGC
>CAZLHT010000328.1:0-2246 GCA_964559185.1 uncultured Natronomonas sp. | reverse complement strand
AACGGATCTGTGCGAATTCGCCCACCCGAATCGGGTGCTCTGCGACGGTCGAACCGCTGGAGGCGATCGGCGAGTTTCTGGTGGGCGGAGTGCCGGCGCGTTGCGGCGGGGACGGCGACGGGAGCGACGTCGGCTGGCAGCCCCGCGAACTCGAGATCGTCGACGCGCGCTTCGTCCGGGAGTTCGATATCCGGCTTCGCTGTCCGACGGACGACTTGATAGACACGCCGAGGGAGGTCGTCACCGATCGTTTTTACTCCCGTCTGGACAAACTCGTCGGCGAACACTCGAATACGCTCGTCTTTACGAACACGCGATCGGGCGCCGAACGCGTCCTGTATAACCTTCGCGAACGCGGCGAATACGACGAATCGAACTCCGGGTGTCACCACGGCTCCCTCTCGAAGGACCGACGAACGGAGATCGAGCGAGGGTTGAAAGACGGCACGCTCAACGTCGTCACGACCTCGACCTCGCTCGAGTTGGGCATCGATATGCCGCACATCGATCTCGTCGTGCAGGTCGGCTCGCCAAAGAGCGTCGCCTCGTTGCTCCAGCGCGTCGGACGGGCGGGCCACCGCCTCGACCGGACCGTCAAAGGCCGCATCGTCGCGTTGGACCGCGACGAACTCCTTGAGTGTGCGGTTATGCTGAAGAAGGCCGAAGAGGGGTTCGTCGACCGCGTGTTCGTTCCCGAAAACGCCCAAGACGTCGCCGCCCAGCAGGTCTACGGGATGGCGATAAACGGCCCCCGCCCGGAAGCCGAAATCCGGGAGATCCTCGAGAGCGCCTACCCCTACCGCGACTACTCCGACGACGAGTACGAATCGCTGTTTCGATATCTGACGGCCGACTACGGAGGGATGGAGGACAGAAACGTCTACGCGAAGATCTGGCGCGACGAAAACGACGCTCCCGGCGGCGAGCACCACTACGAGGAGTTCGAGCCGGGGACGCCGCTCGTCGGCAAGCGTGGACGGCTGGCCCGCGTCATCTACATGACGAACATCGGAACGATCCCCGATTCGTTCAGCTGTGAGGTGTTCACCCGATCGGACGAGGAGTGGGTCGGCCAACTCGACGAATCGTACCTCGACACGCTCGAATCCGGAGACGTGTTCGTCCTCGGCGGACAACGATACGAGTACAGTTACCGCCGCGGCTCGAAGGTGTACGTCGATCCGACGAACGCTCGCCCAACGGTCCCCTCGTGGTTCTCGGAACGGTTGCCGCTCTCGTACGATCTCGGTTCGGAGATCGGTCAGTTCAAACGGGAGTTGCTCGAACGGCTAGAGGATGGAGGACCGCCAGCGGTCAGGCGGTGGCTGCGGGGGTTCCCACTCGATGAAAATACCGTCCGGGGATTGACCCGAATGTTCGACACGCAGCGTCGATACGCCGGGATTGAGAGCGTCTCGACGGATCGACGCCTTGCGATCGAGATCGAACTCGACCGCGAATCGTACCGGCGGAACTACTACGTCCATGTCGACTACGGCCGACGGTTTAACGATGGACTTTCACGGCTGTTGGCGTACCGTTGCGCCCAGCGTGCGAACGCCAACGTTACTGTCGCGGTCGCCGATCACGGGTTCACGCTCTCGATGCCACTGAATCGGAAAGTCGACATCGAATCGCTCCTTCGAGGGATCGAGCCGGGCGACGTCCGCACCGACCTCCGTGCGTCGCTTTCGGGGACGGACTTACTCAAGCGATATTTCCGTATCAACGCCACCCGGTCGCTCATGATCCTCAAACGATACAAAGGGTACGAAAAATCCGCGAGCGAACAACAGGTGTCGAGTGAAATGCTGCTCGGATTCGCCGAGGAAAAACCGGACTTCGCCGTGATCGAGGAGACCTATCGGGAGATCCTCGAGGACAAACTCGACGTCGAGGCAATCGAGGCGTTTCTCGCGGACATCGAGGCGGGAGAGATCGACGCGACCGTCACGCGAGTCGATTCGCCGTCACCGCTCGCGTTCGGGCTCGCGACGCTCATGGCGAGCGATGTCGTGCTCGCCGAAGACGAGTCCGCCGTATTGCGGACGTTCCACGAGCGCGTGATGGAATCGATAGAAGGCGAAACGGGCGAACTCAGCCTTTGATGTTACAGATCGGCTCGACGCGAGCAACCGTGTGACCGATCCCGAGTTCGTCGGAGACCCGAACCACCTCGTCGACATCCTTGTAGACGCCTGGTGCCTCCTCCGCGATCGTCGCGCCCGATTGTGCTTTGACGTACA
>CAZLHT010000327.1:0-2246 GCA_964559185.1 uncultured Natronomonas sp. | reverse complement strand
TCGTCCTTCGACCGTATCTGAGCGATCCCATCGCGGACGACATGGCGACCATCAATCTAAACGTCAATTATCTCCGGCCGGCGACGGGCGATCTGACGGCGACGGGCGAGGTGATCCGCGCCGGCAACAGCGTCGGCGTCTCCACCGTCGAGGTCGCAAGCGTTACCCCAGACGGCGAGGAGCGTCAGGTCGCCGTTGGACAGGGTGCGTATCGACTGTTCCGGAGCTGATCCGACGGTGGTCGGTCCGGTCGGTTTCCCCCCGGTGTGAGCTCGAACGGATGTGCGATCGATCCTCGAACGGATGTGCGATCGATCCTCGAACGGATGGACGATCGACAGATACGCCGTCGGCCAGCGATCGGAGGGGGCGGATCGACCTCACTTGTCCACTCTCGGGAGCCGAAGATACTTTTCGAATTGTCCCGTAGCCGAGGTATGACACGGCAGACGCGCCGTCGGTTTCTCGCGACGACGACGGGGATCGCCGCCGGTCTTGCCGGCTGTGTGGTCGGGTCCCGTGAATCTCCCGATCCGGTCTCCCTATCTGACTCTCCCGCCGAGAGCGACTCCCTCTACAACGCAGTGTATGAGGCGACGATCGGATCGGTCGCCTTCGTCGGCGACGAATCCGGCGGCGGCTCGGGGTTCGTCTACGACGGGGTCGTCGTCACAAACCAGCACGTCGTCGGTGACGCCGAAACGATCGGGGTCCGATTCGAGCAGGGCGAGTGGCGCAACGCTGGCGTCACCGCGACCGACATTTACGCCGATCTCGCCGTGCTTTCGACGGATATTCCGGGATATGCGGCGTCGCTACCGCTCGTCGAATCCGTTCCGCCGGTCGGGACCGAGGTGCTCGCGCTCGGCAGTCCCTTCGGGCTCGAATCGTCCGTCTCGACGGGGATCATAAGCGGACGGAATCGCTCGTTGCCGAACGAGCAAACCGGATTTTCGATCCCGAATACCGTCCAAACCGACGCCGGACTTGATCCGGGCAACAGTGGCGGTCCGATCGTCACGATGGACGGAGAAGTCACCGGGATCGCGGTCGCCGGCGCGGGGACGAGCGTCGGCTTCGCCGTCTCGCCGCTGCTCGCCCGCCGCGTACTCCCCTCGCTCATCGAGCGGGGAGAATACGACCATCCGTTCCTCGGAATCCATCTGATCGAGGTGACGCCGAACGTCGCGGAGGCGAACGATCTCGACGAGCCCCGCGGAATCTTCGTCGTCGAGACGACCGACGGCGCTCCGGCCGCCGAGACGCTTCGGGGAGCGACGGGCGAGACGACCGTCGATGGCGTCCCCGTTCCGGTCGGTGGGGACGTGCTCGTCGAGTTGGCCGGCGATCGAATCGACTCGAACGCGGATCTGGGAACGACGCTCGCGTTGAAGCTGTCCCCGGGCGATCGCGTCCCGGCGACGATACTCAGGGACGGCGATCGACTGACGGTCGAGATAGGAATCGGCGCACGTCCCGAGCCATAACCAGATCGGCTACTCGTCGTCACCGCGCTCGTCGGCGTCTTCGAGCGCGCCTCGCAGTTCCGGGATCGTGGCGATGAGTTCGCCGACCTGTTCGTGTGCGGTCGTGATCTGCGTCAGAACGTCCTCGAGCGCGTCGATCTCGGCTTCGAGATCGTCCGCGTCCTCGAAGGCGTCGGCTTTCCGTCCCATCGAGAACCACTTCTTCGCGTCGCGGAGGTGGTCCGACGCCTCGCCCGTATCGAGCGCGCCTTTCAGTCCGTTCAACACGCCGAGGGTGTTGTCCGCTTCGGCTTCCCAGACGGCCGTCGGATCGGGAAGTGCGGCGCGAGCCTCGCCGAGGCTCGCCTCGACGTCCTCGCGCATTTCGGTCGCCGCCTCATCGAACAGTTCGTCGTCATCGAACGTGGCCTGGCTCATATTGAAACGTTCCGCGCCGTCGAAGTTAAAAACACGCCACACAGCGGAAGTGAAGGGCGATTTTCGACTGTCGTCGTCGCCTTCGCGTTCCCCCACGCGTCGAATCGTCGATCAGATCGAGCAATCCGTTCGAACGACCAGTTCGAATGCCTCGCACGCTCACCTTTCGACTCGTTCGAGGATCATCCGCGGGTAATCTCCGTCCATCGACATCGTGGCGACGACCTCGGTATCCCGGTAGTCGACGACGATTTCGACCTCCATGAACCGGCCCGTGAGTTCGGCGTAGTCGGCGGACCGCTCGGCGAGTTCGTCTCGGAGCGCGTCGTCCACTATCTCGAC
>CAZLHT010000326.1:0-2257 GCA_964559185.1 uncultured Natronomonas sp. | reverse complement strand
GTCGGATCGGAGGACCTCGTCGAACGATTCGGCTTCCGCGCGCGTCAGTCCGGTCTCGACCAACAGCTCGTAGTACGCCTCGTCGTCGACCTTCTCGCGTTTGTCGACGGCTCGGATGGCGTCCGCCGTCTCGACCTTGCTTTCGAGCGACTCGAGCAGCCCGCCGAGGATATCTCTATGGGAGATGCGGAATTCGAAGTCATCGCCCGTCAGCTTGAGATCGGTCAGAACGTCCGCGGCCGAGGCGAGAATCTCCGCGTCGGCCTCGGGATTCGAGCTCCCGAAAATATCGACGTTCGTCTGGTAGAACTCCCTGAACCGCCCTTGCTGAACCTGCTCGTAGCGCCAGAAGGGCCGGGTCGAGAACCACTTGATGGGCTTTTGCAGCGCACCGCCCTTGGCGACCACCATCCGCGCGACCGTGGGCGTCAGCTCCGGAGTCATCGCGACGTCCCGTCCACCTTTGTCCTCGAAGGCGTACAGCTCCTCGACGATCTCCTCGCCGGACTTGTCGGTGTACAGTTGCGTCCGCTCGAGTGCGGGTGTGGCGATTTCTCGGAACCCGTAACGTCGAACGCGCGCCTCGATCGTATCCGTGACCGTCCGGCGGGCGGCCATCTCCTCTGGGTAGAACTCCCGGAATCCCTTCAGACCGTCGTACATGTCGAGGCGTTCGGGGGCGAGACCCTAAAAGATACGATCCTTCCGTCGGATTTTCTGGGGAATCGCCGCACGACCATCCCGTCGCTCAGTCGTCGACGATGACTTCGACCGGCTCCTCGCCGCCCTCCTCGTCGACGGAATCGACCGACCCCTGCTGTTGGTAAAACAGCGCCGCGGCGACGCCCAGCACGACCCAGGAGCGCCAGCTCGCCAGGTTCAGCGTGTAGCCGATGCCGAAGGGCTTCTTGACGAGCATCCCCTTGCCAGGTTGCCAGTAGGAGGACATCATCCGTCCGAGGGAGGGACGTTCGAAGTTATACGGGATGCCGAACAGTTCGCCGGTCTGGGGTTTCTCCGTCATGTTATCCGCTACGACCGCGCGCCACTTATAAGCACGCCATCGATGACCGGAGCGCCATCACCGATACCGGCCCCGGCGCTCGATTTCCCGCAGCTGTCGGACGACTCGTTCGTCGCCCGTCGTCTCGTATGCCGTTTCGAACGCGTCGATCAGGTCGGCCGCATCGGCGGCCGTTCCGCCGAGGGCGCCTTCGAAGACGTGGAGATCCATCGCGTAATCCTCGATATCGTCGGTGTAGTACCCGAGCCCGAAATCGATGAGATAGGTCCGATCCGCGGAAACACGGACGTTACGCGGCGTCGGATCGCCGTGGACGAAGCCCGCCCCGTGACACTGCGCGAGGTGCCGACCGACGTCTCGAACCCGCGTCCTCGTGATCGTCTCGCCGAGGTCAGCCTCCCCGACGAACTCGAGTTCGAGTAGCCCCGAGGATGGATCGACGTCGAAGACGACCGGCGTCGAAATGCCGAGCCGCCGGGCGTCGCTCGTAAGCCTCGCCTCCGATCGGGTTCGTCGCCGCGTGAGCCGACGATCCAGCTCTGGGTGACGATACGCCTTCGATAGCCGGCGTTTGTACGCCCGGCCGTCTACCGAATCGAGATCGACGAACGCCTCAGCGCCGCGGGCTCTCTCGTCCTCACCGGGAGCGGCGACCGCCGACGCCGAGCGCCAAGTCACCTCAAGTTCGTCCGGGCGAAAGTTCGGCAGGACGTGGGAGTCCTCGATCGATATCGTATCGTCGGCGTCGTGCATCTTCGCCCCCAACACCGCGATCATTCCGGCGTTGTCGCGAAGGAATCTCGACTCCGGCGCGTAAAACGACGCGCCGCGCGCTTCGCACATCGTCTCCAACATTCCCTCGAGACGGTCGTTCTGGCCGACGCCGCCACCCAACACGAGTTCGTTTGCACCGGTCAAAGAGAGCGCCCGCTCGCTCACCTCGGTGAGCATCCCGAACACCGTCTCTTCGAGGCCGCGACAGACGTCCTCGATCGGCGTTCCCTCGTCGTAGGCCACCTTTGCCGCCGAGGTAATCCCCGAAAACGAGAAATCCATCCCCTTGACGACGTACGGTAACTCGACGTACTCGCCGTCGTTCGCCCGTCGTTCGACTTTCGGGCCGCCGGGGTGGCTCCAGCCGACGTGGCGGGTGAACTTGTCCAAGGCGTTACCGACGCCCGTATCCATCGTCTCGCCGAGCACCCGGTATCTGCCGTCGCGATAACCGAGCAC
>CAZLHT010000325.1:0-2265 GCA_964559185.1 uncultured Natronomonas sp. | reverse complement strand
CTGTCGAATCGACGGGCGTTGAACCGGACCGCGAACCCGGTGAGCAAGAGCGGGTACAACAACGCGACGATCGGTGCGCCGAGCGCCGCCCAGACTCGGTACTTGATCTTACCACCCCGCGTTCGCGGCTTCCATTTTCCGAGTACCCGGTGGACGGCCGTCCGCTGTCGGGGAAAGACGAGCTCCATCCACGTCTCGTGAAGCCGAACGATATCTATCTTGATCCCCGCTGTGAGGCCGCCGCCTGCCATACCCACACTCTGCCGGCGGGTACAAAAATAGATTCCGGCCTCGGTACGAGTCGATCGACGCCTCGGTTTTCGTCCGTTACCACGCGTCGGGACCGAACCCCGGATCGACGTAGCGCCGATGTCGATCGATCGCGTCGATTCGAGCCATCTCGTCCCCGGTTAACTTCAAATCGAGCGAGCCCCAGTTGTCGCGGATGTGATCGACCCCTGTCGCTTTCGGTATCGCAGAGAGTCCGTGTTGACGGAGCCACGCGAGGCTCACCTGCGCCTCGCTGATGTCGAGGTCGTCGGCGATCTCCGATATGACGGATATCTCGAAGACGCCGCCGCGGGCGAGCGGCGAGTACGCGACGAGTTCGATCCCCGCCGCCGCACAGAATTTCCGGAGCCGACGCTGCTGTAACAGCGGGTGAATCTCGATCTGGTTCGCGAATATCGGCGTGTCAATGACGCGCCGGGCCGTCTCGAGGTGCTCCGGCTCGAAGTTCGAGACGGCGATTCGTTCGATGATACCGTCCTCGTGGAGTTCCTCCATCGCGACGAGCGTCTCCTCGGGGTCGTACTCGCCCGCCGGCCAGTGGACGTACAGCAGATCCAGATACTCCGTCCCGAGCCGATCGAGACTTTGGGCGGTCGATTTGAACACGTCCTCGTAGCCCAACTCGTCGATCCACAGTTTGGTTGCGAGAAAGACCTCCTCGCGGTCGACGTTGGCCGTCTCGATCCCACGGCCGACCGCCGTCTCGTTGCCATACGCTCGGGCGGTATCGACGTGTCTGTATCCCGTCTCGAGGGCGGTCCGAACCGACGCCTCGCACGTCTCGGGATCGTCGTTCTGCCACGTCCCGAGCCCCAGTCCCGGCATGCCGTTCCGTTCCGGAACGTCGTCATCGTTTCCCATATCGAATCTTCGGATCGTCGGGGAAAAACGATTGCGGGACGGACGAAATCTTGCGGCCGCTCATCGAGCGATCGAAATTCGCCTTCGAGCGTATTGAAAGGCCGTTTCGCCCCGGACGTAAACGCAGGATGTCGTGGAGTACAGATACGTCGCGCTCGCGCTGTGTACGCTCGCCTTCACGGCGACGATGGTCGCCCGACTCGTCATCAGTCCCGTCGTCCCGCAAATCGCCGCCGAGTTCTCGGTTTCGAAGGGAGCCATCGGCTTTGCGCTCACCGGGATGTGGGCGGCGTATGCGCTCTCGCAGTTCCCGAGCGGCGTCCTCGCTGATCGGTTCGGAGAACGCGGGATCGTTTTGGCCGCGATCGGACTGACGGCGACCGCGAGCCTTCTCTTGGCCACCACGCCCAACTATCCCGTTTTCGCCCTCACGGTCCTCGTCATCGTCCTCGGGGCGGGGGTGGGCCTTCACTACACCGTCGCGACGTCGTTTCTCGCCCGTCACTTCGATCGCGTCGGCCGCGCGATCGGAATCCACGTGACCGGTGCCCCGATTGCGGGTCTCGTCGCCCCGGTCGCGGCCGCGGTTTTTGAACCGGCCTCCTCGGCTACGGCGCGCTCGTCGTCGGCTCCGGCCTCGTCGTCTTCGCGGCGATTCCGCTCGTCGGTATCGCCATGTCCTGGGGTGCGCCGGTCCAGTCCCGGTTCATCGACGCGCTCAGCGCGGAGGAGCGGACCACGGGCTTCGGGCTGGTCCGAACCGTGTACATGCTGTTGGGGGCACTCGGAAGCGTCGTCGTCGGAGCGCTTTCGGATGTCGCCGGGTGGTCGGTCGCGTTCGGTCTCCTCGCCGCGGTATTGACGTTCGAAAGTCTTCTCGCGGTCGTTCTGGCGCTTCGAGGGGGATAACGGGTGAATCGTTTGCGTCGATATCGGACCCGCCAGCGTGCTGAATCGCGTCGATACGGAATCGCCGGGAGCTGTTCGGACTCGCCGTGCGCTATACGGATTCATCGAGCAATAGGGTACCCAGCGCGTCGCGATCAGGGGTCGTTCCGCACGGTAAGGATATACAATTCCGAAACGGTCGTAACGGATGGGTTATTTACACTG
>CAZLHT010000324.1:0-2267 GCA_964559185.1 uncultured Natronomonas sp. | reverse complement strand
CCGTATCCATCGTCTCGCCGAGCACCCGGTATCTGCCGTCGCGATAACCGAGCACGTGGGCGTTCGCCCCGGACGCATTCAGACAGATAGGCGCGTCGAACCCCGAACGGTGACGGCCGATCTCCAAGTGAGCGACCATGTGGTTGACGCCGACCAGCGGCACGTCGAGTGCCCCGGCAAGCGCCCGTGCGGCCGTCCCGACGATCCGGAGACACGGCCCCAGTCCGGGGCCTCGGGAAAAGGCGACGGCGTCGAGCATCTCCCCAGGATCGCCGTGGGTCGATTCGACCTCCTCGAAGACTTCTTCGACGACGTTTGGAACCGCAGTTCGCATGTGTTCTGCAGCCTCTCGTGGATGGATCCCACCGCTCTCCGGTCGATAGGCGTTGGAGTGGATCGAAATGTCGCCGGTCGTCCCGTCGAAGACGGCCGCGCTGGCGCACCAGGCGGTCCCCTCGATGCCCAGAACGCGGGTCACGGCCTACAGGAACTCGGTGTAACTGCACCTTCCGCAGTGTTTGCGGTCGCCGTACTCGCCGAGAAACGTATCGCCGCAACGTGGACACTGCTCTCTGTCGGTCGTTCCGTCCTCATCGTACAGTTCGAATCGCGCCATCAGGCTTCCTCCGCTTCGGCCCTATCATTCGCTCCGGCATCTTCGTCCGCTTCGGCTTCGGCTTCGTCGTCCGCTTCGGCTTCGGCTTCGTCGTCCGCCTCGACCTCGTCGTCCGCTTCGTCGCCCTCCTTCGTCTCTACTTCCCCGCCGGTGGCGATTTTATTTCGTTCCAGAGCGTAGTCCTGTTCCACCGCCGTCGCGTGCTCTGCGTCCTCGTACACCTTCGCGTAACCGACCGTCTTTCGCATTCCGTACTTCGTATCGAGCGTGCGGAGGACGACCTCGCCGGCGTCCTTGTTCAACTTCGCCGCGAGCGAATCCCGAACGGAGAGCCGAGAGGGCGTCGCCTCCTCGTGCGTCAGCTGAAACCGGACGTCGGTCCGGTGTAACATCGGATTTTCGTCCTCGTCAATGATTTCGACTTCCATGGTTACGTTGTCCTGAATTTCCCCCGAAACACCTAAAAGGATTTCGAAGCCGCGAACGGGGACGGAACTTCCCTCGACGGTCAACCGAACCGTCGATACAACGATCGGCCGATTTCGATGCCCAATACGACGACGATCGCCAGGACGAACGCCGGTCCGCCTGGTCGCCAGTCGCCGCCCTCCAACACGTAGAGATAGCTATTTCCGACCACGATGATAGCGACGCCGACGAGAAACGGCCAGTACTCGCGGATCCAAACGCCGTCGATGGTGTCAAGAGTCATGGTCCTGAATCGCGGTCGTCGGAAAAAAGCGCTACGACAGGATTTCGTCGATCTGATCGAGGTCGCTCTGCATTCGTTCGATGAGCACTCGAACGCGCTCTCGGACCTCGTCGTCGACGGGAATGAGTACCATTCCTTCGTTCGGCTGTCCGTACACGATCGAACCACCCTCGGCGACGGAGAGGACGGCGGGCAACGATGCGAGATCCTCCTCGCCGTCGACGACGATTACCGTCGAACTCGACCGTCCGATCGCGAGTGCGAGCGCCTCCAGCAGATCGTCAGTGATCGTCGATCGGGGATTCTCGACGTCTATCCGGTCATCGAATCCATCTATGGTGTCCCACACCGCTCGTTCGACCCGCTCGCGCTTCGTCATCCCGTCGACGATCGCCACGTCGGGGCGACGTCCCGATTCGATCAGGTGATACGTCACCATATCGCCGACGGCGACGATCGGTTCGCCGGCGGCGGCGAGTAACGCGTCCGGATCGGTGTAAACGTCCCCCAGCGGCGATTTGAGCTCTTCTCGCATCGCCGTTGGAAGCTTCGCGAGGATAGTCGACATCTCAGCGGACCTTCAGCGCGTACCGACCGGCCTCCGTGATACCCATCGCTTCGGCAATTTGGCTCCGTTCCGGGTGCGCGATTACGACGTAGCCGGCCCAGTCTTCCGTCAGCGAGTTCGACCCGCAAACGGGACACTGTTCGTCGGCCTCGACTTCGAGGACGCGGTGGCAATCCCGACATACCAGTCGGCTGGCCATCTAATCACCCGCCTGCGCCTCGCGACGCTGTCTCTCCTCTTGGAGCCACTCGTGCTTTCCGAGCCCCGGCTGTTTCGCGGTCAGGCCAATCTTCGAATCACGGGGATTCCGTTCGTCGATACTCTTCGTGACGATCCGTGCGCGAACGGCGTCCCCGATGCCGAGCACCCGG
>CAZLHT010000323.1:0-2271 GCA_964559185.1 uncultured Natronomonas sp. | reverse complement strand
GGATCGGAGAGCGAGACGGCCCGGATGGCCGACCTCCTTCCTGTCGATCCACCGACGGGCTGGACCCCACAGTGGTCGCCGATGGCCGAGGACGCCTCTCTCGACGCAATGGCCGAGGCGCTCCGCCAGGTGACCGAGCGCGCCGAGCGGCTTACCTCGGCGATCGCCGCGAGCGACGGCGACGGTCCCGGCCGGATCGTCGCGCCACATGCCGGCACATGGGTGTGGTTCGGTCGCGAGAGCCGGTTCGAACTGGATGGGTACCGTCGCCGGGTCGAAACCACGATGGTCGGCCACCACCGGACGAAGGCCGCGACCGATGCCGCGAGCGCGGCCGTCGACTTCGTCGAGGCGCTCTGTGAACCGGACGGCGAGTTCCCCTTCGGTGTCGTCACCCGACAGTTCGGGCCACGAGTCGGCGATCGGATCGCCATCGAGCACGGCAAGCCGGACGGTCGAACGATCGCGCTCGGCCGCGGCGAGGTGACGACGATCGAGACCGACGGCACCGTCACGATCGAGCGCGAGATGACCGGTGGCGGCACCTACGACGCCCTCGGCACCGATCGGGTCGCGGGCGACGTCGCCCGAACGACCTTCGTCGAGGGCCGGTGGTGGTATCCGACCGTTTATACGGGCGACGACGGCGAACCCCGTGGGACCTACGTCAACGTCTGTACACCCGTCGAGATCTTTCCCGACGCGGCCCGGTACGTCGACCTGCACGTCGACGTCGTGAAGCGCCCCGACGGCGAGGTTCGTCGGGTGGACGACGACGAACTCGATGCCGCCGTAACGGCCGGTCATGTCCCCGAGGCCCTCGCTGATCGCGCTCGCGAGGTCGCCGCCTCGATCGAGAACGCTCTATAAGTCGTCCCCGGAATTTTCGCCACGTTCACTTATAAATCACCGCGAGCCCTCGCGTGATCTCCTATAAACGGTGACGACTGGGTTCGGTTATAAACCACGCCGGCCTTCGACCGATCCCCTATAAACGATCCATCAGTCGAGCCGATGAACGTCCAGCGCGTCGCGATCCGCTTCGCGGATCGGGATCGCTCGTGATTCCAGCGCCGCGGTCACCTTCGTCGCTGGGACGCCGCTGTGATCGGCCGCCCCCGGCGGGTGAGCACGCCGCTTTTATACAGCGCCAACGCCGCAAATTTTCGATGTAACATGTGTGTCTCAACCGCCAATCGTCTTTATATTTCTTAACTTTTCCATATTTTAGTTGCGTAGTGGATTCTATAATTCGAATTTAGCCAACGTATATCGATTTATTGGACGTACAATCTATCCATATCTACAGGCGGAGCAGGCCGAGTGCCTTCGGGCTTGACCCCGAGGCGGTTCACCAGACTTCGCGCCCTTCGATGAGCTACCCTACTTCCCTTCGAAATCCGGCTCTCGTCCTTCGAGTCGCGCCTCGATCCCCTCCCGATAATCACGTGTGTCGTCGAGTCCGCGACCAAGTGACTCTTCCAGCGCCAGCCCCTGCTCTAACGGCAGGTCGAACGCCGCGTTGAGCAGTCGCTTCGCCCGCTCGACGCCCAGCGGGGCTTTTTCACAGAGATCGTCGGCGAACGCTTTCGCGCGCTCGTCGACCGCCTCGGGCGCTACGACCTCGTGGACGAGCCCGCAGTGCAGCGCTTCCTCCGGCGGGACGAACTCGCCGGTCAAAACGATCTCCTTTGCCTTCGAGAGCCCGACGAGCCGCGCGAGTCGCTGGGTGCCGCCGCCGTGCGGAAAGGTCCCGAGTTTGACCTCGAGGACGCCATAGGACGCCTCCGAGCCCAGGATCCGGATGTCGCACGGGAGCGTCAACTCGAACGCACCGGCGGGGGCGGCCCCCTTGATCCCGGCGACGACGGGCTGTCGAACCGCCTCGATCGTCTCCAGAAGCGTCGAGAACCACTCCCACTCCACCGATTCGTCCGGTCGGGCGCGATCGCGCATCATATCCAGATCCATCCCGGCGCAAAAGACTGGTCCCTCACCCAGCAATGCGATCGCCCGAATCCCATCGTCGTCGCCGACTTCCTCGAACGCGGCGGTCAGATCGCGCATGAGATCGACCGTCATGGCGTTTCGCTTCACCGGTCGGGAGAGGTACACGTCTGCCCGATGGCCGTTGGTTTCGACCGAAGCTAATCCGGTTCCGATGGATTCCATACCGGCGAGATGATCCCGGACGAATTAAACGCCCGGGGCGGGTAGCGGACGATACTGTTCGACGGGCGGTCGGTTCTCTCACAATTCGAGGAGGCCGAT
>CAZLHT010000322.1:0-2302 GCA_964559185.1 uncultured Natronomonas sp. | reverse complement strand
AATCGGAGATGGCGACGGCGATGCCCGAAGCCGGCGGCACGTACATCTACATCGAACGGGGAATGGGGCCACTCCTGGGAACGATCGCGGGCGTCGGGACCTGGTTCTCCCTCGCCTTTAAAGGTGCCCTCGCGCTCATCGGTGGCGTTCCCTATCTCGTGTTGCTTCTCGATCTGCCGGTCAAACCGGTCGCGCTCGCGCTCGCGTTCGTTCTGATCCTCGTTAACCTGCTGGGAGTGAAACAGACCGGCCGGCTTCAGGTCGTGATCGTCGTCGTCATGCTCGCCGCATTGATGTGGTTCATTTACGGCAGCACGCCGGCCGTTGCAGTCACCCAGTTCGAGGGGTTCTTCGCCGACGGACCGAGTGGCCTGCTCGCCGCATCCGGCCTCGTCTTCGTCTCCTATGCCGGCGTCACCAAGGTTGCGAGCGTCGCCGAGGAGGTCGAACGGCCGGATCGGAACATCCCCCTGGGCATTCTCGGCTCCCTCGCGTTCACGACGATCCTCTACGTGCTCATCGTCGCCGTGATGATCGGGGTGACACCCCTTGGGGAACTCTCGGGGACGGATACGCCGATGGCGGTCGCCGCCGAGGCGACACTCGCCCAGGCGGGTATCGTCGCCGTCGTCATCGCGGCTATTCTCGCACTTGTCAGTACGGCGAACGCCGGTATTCTCTCCTCGTCACGGTATCCGTTTGCGATGAGTCGAGATAAGTTGGCACCCGATCGGTTTGCCGAGGTCAGCGATCGGTTCGGGACGCCGACGACCGCGATTACGCTGACGGGTTCCGTCATGCTCGTTCTCATCGCGTTCGTTCCGGTTTTCGAGATCGCAAAGCTGGCGAGCGCGTTCCAGATTCTCGTGTTCATCCTCATCAATATCGCCATCATCGCCTTTCGCCACGCCGATCTCGACGAGTACGACCCGAGCTTTCACTCGCCGTTCTATCCGGCGGTCCAGGTGTTCGGTGTCCTGAGCGGGATCGTCCTGCTCACGCAGATGGGCACCATCGCACTCGTCGGCGCAGTCGTCATCACGGCCGGAAGCATTGTGTGGTACTGGTTCTACGCACGGCCCCGAATCGACCGCGAAGGGGTCGCCGTCAACACAATTCGTCGAAAAACGGGCAGAGGAGTCGTCGATCGAACCGAAGCATTGCTCGAACCGCGGTCCTACGACGTGCTGGTCGCCCTGACCGAGGGGACATCCGAAGATCGGGAGCGACGGCTCGTCCGGATCGCGGCCGACATCGCTCGAAAGCACGACGGCGGCGTGACTGTCATCCAGTTCGACGAGGTCCCGGATCAGGTGCCGCTCGGGTACGCTTCGGAGACCCAATCGCCAGCCGATCTCCAGTTCGAATCCCAGACCGATCACCTCTCCGAGGAATTCGACGTTCCGATCCGGTACGGCGAGATCGTCAGCCACGACACGAAGCACGCGGTCGTGAACTTCGCCGAACACGAGAGCGCGAACGCGATCTTGATGGAACGGCATCCCGGCCGACTCAGCCACCACTTCATCGGTGGCCCCATGGAGTGGATTCTCCGGCACACGCCCTGTGACGTGATCCTCGCGGAGGATCGTCCGTTCGACGGTGTCTCGGAGATAACGATTCTCACCGATCGGAGCCCCTACGACTCCTCGAAGGTCCGAATCGCCGATGCACTCGCCGGTGAACTCGGGGCGACGATCAGGCTCGTGTACGCCGTCGAGGAGTCGGCGACGCCAGATCTCAAACGCACGCTCGACGACTACCACGCCGAACTGAGCGAGCTATGCTCGGTACCCGTCACGACGGAAATCGTCGAAACCGACGGCTCGGTCGAAGATCTCACCGCGCTCGCGGAGACTGCCGAATTCCTCGTGTTGAGTCGGACCTACAAACTCAGCCACGAATTCCGACCCAGTATCAGCGATCAGATCATCGGCACCGTCGATATTCCCGCCCTCGGCATCCACACGCACGAATCGGACCGTCCCGGATTGGTCCGCCGTCTCCTCGAACGGCTCATGTTCTGAGCCCAATCGGTAGTCTAGACGGGAAATCCGGGGATAGCGGTCTCAAACGGTATTCGACGATGCGGATCCGATCCGGCCGTTCGTCCTCGTAAGGGGTGCTCGAACTCGACGAGGGGGCTGTGAGGCGACTCGATCTTGCTCGGGAGATCCCCATGGCGTGTTTCCGTGCCATACTCGGGGGATTTTCACCACCCGTTCTCGAATGGTATCGCTGTGAAACGCCGCTTCACCAGCACGACGATCTCCAAGCAGATCGTGGGGAACGGTTTTGGGGT
>CAZLHT010000321.1:0-2348 GCA_964559185.1 uncultured Natronomonas sp. | reverse complement strand
GAGTTCGGTGATGGCATGGACGATCCGCGGCCCCGGTCGGTTCAGGTGATTGATGTCGATCACGACGGTCTGATTCTCCCGAACGGCGGTGGTTTCGGCGTACGCGTCGCTGTCGGGAAGGTCCGGGGAGTCGCTGTTGAGAACGATCCAGTCGGGATCTTCGACGATGACGGTCTCTTCGTTGACCTGTTCGTACTCCGAGATTCCGATCTCGGCCGCGAGGTTCGTGCCGCCACTCGCCTCGATGATCTCATGGATGAATGTGTCCGAGCCGGCGGTAAACCCGAAGAAGACGTACAGAACGTCCGGTCGCTCCTGTCCGTGGAGCGCGTCCTCGACGATATTCAGCTCCTCGTCCATCCACTCGACGGTTTCCGTGGCTCCCTCGCACTCGCCGACGAGTTGTCCCGTGAGGAGAGTCCGCTCGCGCACGTCGTCGATCGACTCGGCCGAGGGATAGAAGTAGACGTCCAAGTCCGCCTCGCGGAGGACGTCGACGAGGTCTTCGGTGACCATCTGGGAACTCGGCGCGAGGACGAGATCGGGTTCGAGTTCGACGACCGCTTCGGGGTTGATCGTCTCGTCCGCGGTCGAGATGTTCTCCCGTTCGCCGGCTCCCTCGAGATTCATCGCGTGTTTCGTGAGTCCGACGATCTTCCCTTCGGCGCCGATCTCCCACATAGTCTGGGCTGCGCTCGGGTTCAGCGTCACCACGCGTTCGGGCTCCTCTGTCACGTTCACCGCAGTGCCGGACGCATCCGTCGATTCGAACGGGAACGTACACTGATCCGCGGTAAACGGCTCGTCCGTGGCCGGTACTCCGGCAGCAGGGACGATCGACCCACCTGCGATGAGTCCGACGAGCAGCACGGACAACCAACGTTGCATGGGGACAACAACCGCTCAATGCAATAAAAATGTAATTATTACAATTGGAATTACATGCGATCGCGATCGTCGACACCTTATTGGCGAGGCCGATACCACTCCGGGTATGTCCGAGCTATCCGTCTCCGAGACACAACTCGAACGACTCGAGGAGATCAGCGAGGAACTCGAAGCCGTCTACGTGGGCGAGTACGGTGCTGTTCGGCCGACGGATACGCTGCAGTATCTGCTGGATACGTACACGCCGCCGGAGTCGACCGAATCCGACCGCACGCCAGCAGATATCGATGGGCTCACCTCGATCGACGGGGTGGGTGAAGCGACGGCGAAGTCGCTCGCGATCGCAGGCTTTCGATCCGTCGACGAGGTCGCCGGCGCGGACGCCGAAGCGCTCGCGGAGATCAAAGGGATCGGCCGCGAGCAGGCGGTTGATATCGTCGCGGCGGCGACCGAGGTCGACGCCGACCAGTCGAACGAAAACAATGGGGGGGACCACGTCGATTCGACGGCCGAATCCAACCCAGACATCGATCGGGAGGCCGCCTCGCCGGAAAGCACGCTCCAGCAAGCGATGGACCTGCTCGACGCGCACGGGGACCGGTGGCGCGAATCGAGCGGTGACGAGCCCTACGAGGTCGACCTCCCCAACGGGTCGACGGAGGCCGTTCGGACGAGAGACGACGTCAAGCGTCTCTTGTTCAAACACTGGCGGTGACCTCGACTCGGCGACAGGCTTAAATCGCACGTTTCTTACCCGACTGCCACCTTTCGGTACGCAAATGGACGAGACCGTGCTTCTCACCGGGGCGAAAGGGTCCGTCGGGACGGCCATCCGCGAGGGGTTGGCCGATGAGTACGACTGGCGGTACCTCTTCCACAATCCGCCGCCGTTCGAACCCGACCACCCCTTCTTGGTCGGCGACGTCACCGACAAGGAGCTGGTCTCAAATGCCTGCGAGGACGTCGACGCAGTCGTCCACCTGGCCGGCGATCCCCGCCGGGACGCGCCGTGGGATTCGGTGCTCGAAAACAACGTCCACGGGACGAATGTACTGTACGAAGCCGCCGTCGAATCCGCCGTCGAGAAGTTCGTCTTCGCCTCCTCGAACCACGCCGTCGGTCACTTCGAGAGCGAGCGAAAACCCGACCTCTACCGCACCGACGATGACTTCCTGCTCGACGGCACAGAACTTCCCCGGCCCGGAAACCACTACGGGATCTCGAAGGCGACCGGCGAGATCATCGGCCGATATTACCATGACGAGTACGGCATCGAGGTCTGCAACATCCGGATCGGCAACCTCACACGAAACCACCCGCCGATCGACTACGAGCGCGGACAGGCGATGTGGCTCTCCTACCGCGATTGCGCACAGATCCACGCATGTGCGCTCGAAGCCGAGTACGAGTACGAGATCGTCTACGGCATCTCGGATAACGACCGCAAGTACTACTCCCTG
>CAZLHT010000320.1:0-2365 GCA_964559185.1 uncultured Natronomonas sp. | reverse complement strand
CCTCCACGCCCTGATCGACGGTGACGGTGAGGAGGAGTCCGAAACATCGCACGAGCCCCGGGAACTCACGGCTGAAGAAAAAGAGATCAAGCGGCTCGAAGAACGTATCCAACGGCTCGAATCGCATGTGGACGATCTGAACGCGACCGTCGCTGAGAGGGACGAACGGATCGAAGAACTCGAATCGGAGCTGTCCGAATCCCGTCGAGAGGAGCGCCGAGACGTTAGAGAGCGCCGGGAAGTCGCGCGGCTAGAACGCAAAAACGATCGGCTCGAACGGGAACTCTCCGAGGCGAAATCGAAGAGCAACGACCTCGAGGGAACGCTCGAACGGCTCAAGGAACTATGGAAGCTCGATCACTCGAACTTCGCCGACGTGGCCGGGGAAAAACGCGACCTGGTTCCGATCAAACCGATCGCACAGTTCACCAAGGATGCGATCGAGCGTGCGGGGGAAGCTTTCGGGATCGCACGTGGGGACGTGGTCTACCTTCGAGACGCGAGCGGAGCCGGGAGGCAAACCGCCGAGTTGCTCGCGGAATACGAACCCCGCGTCGTCCTCCGGAAGGGTGAACTCTCCGAGCAGGCCGACGAGATCCTCTTCGAGGAGGAGATCCCGGTCGGACCGGCCGACGACGTGACCATCCAGGAGGTCGACGAACTCGCCGTCGCCCGCGAAAGCGAAGTCGAGGCGGTGATCGACGGCTGGCGCGAGCGAGCACAAGCGCGGCGACACGAACGAAAGCGGGCGGAGATTGATCAACTGATAAGCGAACACAGGGCGCGAGATCACGGCCACGAACTCGGATAGGAGGCGACCTCAGATAGTCGACGCCCGAGAACGCGGTAGTCGGAACGTTCACGGCGCTCGCCCGGCCAGAGGGCGTATGAAACAGGCCATCGTCGCCAGAACGGACGTCGGGATGGGGACGGGCAAGCTCGCCGCGCAGGTTGCTCACGCCTCGCTCTCGGCGTACGAAAACGCAGGGGGGACGGCCCAAAGCGAGTGGAAATCGGGCGGCCAAAAGAAGATCGTCCTGAAAGGAAGCGGCGAAAAGCAGCTCCAGGATCTGGCGGAGAAAGCGCGTCGAGAGGGGCTTCCGTACGCCCTCGTCCGGGACGCCGGCCACACGCAACTGGAGTCGGGGACGCTGACCGCACTGGCCATCGGACCGGGCGAGGAGCGCATCGTCGATAAGGTGACGGGCGATTTGAGCCTCTATTGATCGATTCGATTCTCACCCAATCGGATCTCACTGGAAGCCGCGTCGGTACTGTCGCGGCACGGGCGGTTCGTGGCCGAGCTCTCTGGCGGCCCGGATCGCGAAGTACGGATCCCTGAGGTGTTTTCGTCCGACGATCGCGAGTTCCGCGCGTCCGTTTCGAACGACCTCATCGGCCCCCTCCGGCGTCGTGATCTTCCCGACGGCTCCGACCGCTACTCCGCCCTCCGCGACGCGTTCGGCGTGCGGGACCTGATAGTGCGGTCCGACTTCCGGAAGCTGCTGATCCGGGTGAATTCCGCCGGAGCTCACGTCGATCAGGTCGACCCCGAGCGGTTTCAGTTCGCCGGCGAGGCGCGCGGAGTCCTCGACGGTCCACGACTCGCGATCGGGGAGCCAGTCGGTCGCCGAGATCCGGACGAAAAGCGGCGTTCCCTCTGGGATCGCACCCCGAACGTCGGCCGTGATCTCTCGGAGCAACCGGGTCCGGTTCTCGAAGTTCCCGCCATACTCGTCTCCGCGCGTGTTCGTCACCGGCGAGAGGAACTCGTGAAGGAGATAACCGTGAGCGGCGTGCAGTTCGAGAATATCGAAGCCGACGTCGACGGCGCGGACTGCTGCGTCGACGAAGGCGTCCGTCACACGCTCGATTCCGTCGGCGTCGAGTCGTTTCGTCTCCAGTGGTTCGTCGTACGGCCAGGGGTCGGCGGTCGGACCCACGGGCGTCCAACCGGCGGCGTCGTGTCGCGGGCCGCGATCATCCGAGGGACGGTACGCCGACCCCTTGCGACCGGCGTGCGCGAGCTGAATCGCCGAAGTCGCCCCCTGCGAGGCGACGTATTCGGTGATCGAACGAAGCGCTTCGGCGTGCTCGTCGCTCCAGATGCCGAGGTCCTGCGGCGAGATGCGCCCACGCGGCGTGACAGCGGTCGCCTCGGTCATCACGATTCCGGCGCCGCCGGTCGCCCGGCTCCCGAGGTGGACGAGGTGCCAATCGGTCGCCAGACCGTCCTCGTCCTCGCAGGAGTACTGACACATCGGCGAGACCGTCACGCGGTTTCGTGACGTTACGCCCCGGCACTCGAACGGGGTGAAAAGGTGCATGGACGCCGTTCGACGGGGGAGAAAAAGTTCCTTCGTAT
>CAZLHT010000319.1:0-2367 GCA_964559185.1 uncultured Natronomonas sp. | reverse complement strand
ATGTCCGCCTCCTCGCCGACGGACCGAACGGCCTCGACGAGTGCCGGGTGGTTCGTACTGCCTCTGGGAACGACCGGACCGTTGCCGAGTTCGATGTCACTTCCCTTGTCGCCCGGAGAATCGGGATGGTCGCTCGCGTGGGTGACGTCGACGGCGACGACCGCGTCCGGATCGAGTTCGAACCCGACCATCTGCGCGCCCTTGAGGCCGACCTCCTCCTGCACCGTCGAAACGGCGTAGACCGTGGCCTCCACGTCGGCTTCGACCGCGCGACGGAACGCCTCGGCCGCGGTCCAGATCCCGACGCGGTTGTCCATCCCGCGGGCGGCGACCCGATCCGGCTCGAGATCGACGGTTCGTGCCGAGAGCGTGATCGGATCGCCGACGTCGACCAGCGCTCTCGCACCGTCTTCGTCGTCGACGCCGATGTCCACGTGCTGTTGGCCAATCTCGTCGTACTCCTCCTTCGAGGGGTCCCGGAGGTGGATCGCGACCTGTCCGATGACACCGTCGATCGCTCCCTCGTCGGCGTGAACCGTGACGTGTTGTCCCCTGGTAACGGTCCGATCGGACCCGCCGATGTGGGTCAGTTTCAGAAAGCCGTCTTCGGTGATGTCTCTGACCATCAGGCCGATCTCGTCCGCGTGACCTGTGACCGCTACACTCGGTGCGTCGTCGTCCCCTTCCGAGACGGCGATGGCATTGCCGTACGCGTCCACGTGAATCTCGTCTGCGTGCGCCTCGATGTACTCGACCCACCGACGCTGTCCCGCGGTTTCGAACCCGGAGGGCGTCGAGCGAGAAAGAAGTTCGTCGAGAAACGCCCGTCGTTTCGCATCCATATACGCTCCCCGGAGGCCGGCCATATGAACGTCCCGACCGGCTCTCGACTCCCAGGCACTCGGTTTCGACCGAGCGTATAAGTCTCTCCCCGTCGTAGTATCGGTATGGTCGAGTTCACCCTCCTCGAGTTGCACTTCGAAGATTCGGATCTGACCGCGAACGCCCCCTACAGCCACGGCGACAATGACGCCACTCGGAGCGACGCGTCGCCGACGTCGGACGATTCGTCCCGATCGGGGACGATATTCGCCCTTCTCGTCGGGTTGGGCTTTTCCATCGCGGTCGCGTATCTCGTTCGCAAAAAGGTCACCGGAGGCGACGGTGAGCTGGACGCGGTCGACGAGGACGAATCGGCGATCGATATCGAGGCGTAGTCGGTCAGATCCCGAGCACGGGACGGGCCTCTCGGGACGTGGCGATGAGTCGTTCGAGCGTGGCGAACGTCGTCCCGTCGATGCGCCGGATACGGACGGATCGCATGGCTGTCCCGGGTTGGTGGCACATAACCGTCGGTTCGATTCGCGCCGCCGCGCCGTGTCGTGTCGTATCCGACCCCTCCGTTCCCGTATCCAGAAGAGCTTTGTCGGCCGGTAAGCTACGACTACTGTGAGCCTTTTTCGCGCTGCACTCGCCGTCGCCGAATCGGAGGGGGACGGTCCCGTCGATTGGACTGCGGTCTCAAGTGCGGCCCGTGCGGCGACCGACCCCGGTGATCTGACGCTGTCGGCCGACGATCGGGCCGGCTATGCCGACGACGTCGCCGAGGCCAGAGACGGGATCACCACGGCAGCGGGCGTCGATTTCGACCTGCCCGGAACCGTCCAAGTTCAGAATCGCCACCACTGGATCGACGCGAACGTCGACACGTTCCGACGGTTACTCGGCCCGCTCGAGGGGCAGGCGACGCTCGTCCCCTCGATCGCACGCACCGCCAACACCGGCTCGATGGCGGTCACGCTCGGTTTTCTCGCGAACAACGTCCTCGGACAGTACGATCCGCTGTTGCTCGGCGACGGCGAGCACGGGCTCTACTTCCTCCACCCGAACATGGTTTCGATCGCCGACGGAATCGATGTCGAATTCGATCGATTCCGACGCTGGATCGCCTTCCACGAGGTGGCCCACGCCGCCGAGTTCGGTACCGCACCGTGGCTCTCGGATCATCTGGAGCGCCGCCTGGAGGAGGCCATCTCCGAACTGGCCGCGGGCCGGTTCGACCGGGCGGCACTCACCGAACTCAACGCGACAATGACGGCCGTCGAGGGGTACTCGGAGCTGGTGATGGATCGAGCCTTCGATCGGGAATACGACGACCTGCGGGCGAAACTCGACGCGCGACGACGGAACGTCGGCCCGATCTCGCGGATCGTCCGGCGGCTGCTCGGTTTCGGCATGAAACGTCGCCAGTACGAACGCGGGAAGGCCTTCTTCGACGCGGTCGCCGACGAGCGCGGAATTGCCGGCGCGGCGGTCGTCTGGGAGGCTCCCGGGAACCTCCCGACCGACGCGGAACTCGACGACCCG
>CAZLHT010000318.1:0-2371 GCA_964559185.1 uncultured Natronomonas sp. | reverse complement strand
GCGAGGAACATGATGGCGATGGTCGTACTCCAGAGTGGCATCGATAGTCCACCCCTCTCGATTGACGTGGCATAAATTTTCTTCTCTCACGAACGCAGTCGCCAGATACTGTCCGGATTGCCCCCAATCGGGTTTTGGTCGCCGATGGATGCTCGTGTTGGAAATCGTCCCGTCTCTCTCACTCTTCCCCCTCGACGCCGCGTGGATCTACCGCGTAGTCCTGCCAGTCGTCGTAGTTACGGCGGAGGTGACGATCGGTCCCCGTCGGTCGGCGAATCGTCGTGTTCCCCATATCGCAACGTTTTCCCTCCGGTCGAGTGAGACGCGAACGCATGAGTTCTCGCAGGTCGGTGCTCCTTGAGGAGATGGCGTGGCCGGAGGTCGAGTCGGCTCTCGAAAACGGAACGCGGACGGCGATCGTGGCCGTCGGCTCGATCGAACAGCACGGGCCGCACTTGCCGTTGAACATGGACGCGCTTGACGGCGACGAACTCTCTCGACGGATCGCCGCGAAACTCGGGGACGCCCTCGCAGCCCCCACGATCCGCCCTGGCTGCTCGGGCCATCACATGGAGTTCCCCGGCACGATCACCGTTCCGCCCGAGACGCTGATGGACGTGATCCGGTCGTACTGCCGGTCGCTCGACGAACACGGGTTCGAATGCGTCGTCCTCGTGCCGACTCACGGTGGGAACTTTGGCCCGGTCCGGACGGTCGCCCCCGATATCGCCCGAGAAGTCGATGCCGCCGTGCTCCCGCTCGCGGACCTCGACGAGCACATGGCGTTGCTTAACGAGGGCCTCGACGAGGCGGACATCGAATACGATCAGGACGTAATCCACGCCGGAGCGGCCGAGACGGCAGTCGTGCTCGCGATCGATGCGAACCTCGTCAGGACGGAGGACCTCGAATGCGGTCACGAAGGGGACGTTTCCACCGCACGTCTACTCAGCGAGGGATTCAAATCGATCACCGAAAACGGTGTACTCGGAGACCCCCGCGAAGCGACCGCCGAAGCCGGTGAAGCCATCATCCGGACGGTCGTTGACGCGTACGTCGACCACATCGAGGCCGAACGACGGTCGATCTGACCGAGAGTCGACGGGGGGTCGTCCGAGGCGACGAACGTCCACGCCGACGTACCGGAAATTTCGCGGACGCTCCGCGGGAAATCGCTCCAGAGACCAATCCGTTCACCCCCGCAGGACGGTCGGCCGTCGATCCGGGGTTGCACGGCCCGCCGGAGAGACCGTCTACGGAGAAACGCGAATAGGATCGAACCGAGGAGTGAAACGAAGAGCTATCAGCCGACGATGACGACGGCGCTGTCGGTTTCGATCATCTCGCCGACGCCCGAATACGTCCGCTCCTCCTCGATCTCGAACATTTGCGGGTCGAGTTCGACCCCCGCGACGTGGAGTTCGCCGTCGACCACCTCGAACTCGCCGGCCTCGATAGCGTCGTCGATGTCGCCGACCTCGCTGCCGTACTCCGGGCCGACGAGCGAGTAATCGAGGTCGACGCCGGTGACCTCGGTGGTGACGTCGGGCGCCTCGTCGAGCGTCTCGAACGTCTCGACGTGCATCGCCTCGGCGATGGCGTCCTCGAACCCCTCGACGTGGCCGTAGACCGCGACGCGGTCGAGGTCGGCGTTCAGGGCGAGACCCGAATCCGTCTTGTAGCGCCGGAGCGCCGAGATGACCTCCATCGCCGTCTCGCCGGCCTCCAGGTCGGCCTCGTAGCCGAGGGGCGTCGGCCAGTCCTCGGTGTGAACGGAGTCGAGGTCGGTACTTCCGTCGCTTCCGTTGCGCTCATCGTCGTCGGCGTAGAGGTGCTGCCACAGTTCCTCCGTGACGTGGGGGACGAAGGGCGCGAACAGTTTCAGGAACGTCCGATGCGCCGTGACGAGGGCGTATTCGGTGGACGGGTCACCGCCGTCGTCGAGTTGCTGCTTCGCTATCTCGAGGTAGTCGTCGCAGTAGCTGTTCCAGAAAAAGGAACGGAGCTCGTTCCGCGCCTTCGAGAACTCGTACGCCGCGAGTTTGTCGGTGATGGACGCGACGGCGTCGTCGAGTTCGGCGAGCAACCACCGGTCGACGGCGGCCAGGTCCGTCTCGTCGGGTCTCTCGACCCGGTCGGGGTCGGGCGAGAGCTGGTCGACCAGCCGCGAGGCGTTCCAGAGCTTCTGGAGCAGGCGCTCGCCGGCTTCCAGGTCGCCCTCCTTGTAGGGGAAGTCGTCGCCGATGGAGGTCCCCGCGGCCCAGAAGCGGGCGGCGTCGACCGGGAACTCCGCCAGCACCTCGTCGGGCGTCACGACGTTCCCCTTGGACTTCGACATGGCCTCGCGGTTCTCGTCGAGGACCATCCCGTT
>CAZLHT010000317.1:0-2374 GCA_964559185.1 uncultured Natronomonas sp. | reverse complement strand
GGCACCCGCGTGTCTCGGGTGGTCGCGGGAAACGGGTGGGCCGGGGATCTTTTATGAATCCGCGGGGACGGACCCGGACGCCGTCCGCGAACGAGTCGAGACGGGACTCGAATCCGGACGGTCGCTTCGGTCGTGGGGGTTCGACGAGGAGGGGATTCGATCGGCCACCGTCGACGCCGATCCCGACGCGTACACGACGGCGGTCGTTTTGGCCATCTACGGCGAGAGTGCGCCGATCGTCTGAGCGCGACATCGAGAGAGACGGCAGCCGACGGGTTTTTATCGGTGTGCTCTGTAGCCGGGCACACTCAATGCACGGAAACATGCACCACGGCGGTCCCTCGACGACCGGCCTCGAACCGACGTCGGAACGCCGACGGACGCTGCGCCGTGACCTCGTCGACGTGGCCGCATCGACCAGAGAGTTGCTTTCCGACGAGTTCGTCGTCGGCGGTGAGATTTCCGATTCCGACGGCGCGCTGAAAGCGACGATCGCCGTCCAGCCGCCCGTGGGCTCGGTCGTCTCGGCGGGGCTCGAAACGGAGACCGACGATGACATCGAATCGCTCGCGCTCGACCTCGCGGCCGGCGCGGTCTTCGAAGCGAAACACGCCGCTCGCGATACGCACCGATTCGCCCGATAGCGCTTTCTCGCGACGAGCCACGACACCGCTCGCGAGCTACCGCGGACGCCGGTACAGAACGCCTTTATCCGCTTGGGGAAAAGCACGTTGTGTGACCGTCGCCGAAGATCGACTCGTGCGGTTGGACGAACTGGCGCGACGAGCGGCCCGATCGGGCGAAGACGACCTCGCTCGGCGGTACGTTCGCCGCGCACGGCGGGTCGCAGAGCGCAACCGGCTTCCGGTGCCGCGACGGTTCAAGCGGTTCACGTGCGACCGCTGTGACGCGTATCTGATACCGGGGCGGAACGCCAGGGTCCGAACACGGGACGGTCACGTCGTCGTCACCTGTTCGTGCGGAGCGCACGCGCGATATCCGTACTGAGGTGGATTCTGCGGTGGATTCGATCTGTACTGTACCTACGGAGGTGGATTCACTCTGTACTGTAGTGACTGAAGTGGGTTCGCGCCCGTTGGGATCGGAAGCAACCGATCCTTCTCGACCGGATCGAACGGGTCGATGGGTCACCCGGAACGTCGACGTGAGACGGCCCCACCCATCCGGGGAGATTGATCGAATTTTTAAGAGCGCCGGGCGAAGCGGGCGTATGTCGCCGAAGGATCTGAAATCGCGGGCTCACGACGCCGACGTGACCGTCTGGGTGGGTAAGTCGGGGCTCGATCCCGTGACCGAGGAACTATCCGACCAGTTAGCCGACCGGGACGTCGTGAAGGTGAAGTTCCTCCGGGCGGCCAGAGGGGAGACGACGACCGAGGAACTGGCCGCCGATCTCGCCGAGCGAACCGGTGCCGAACTCGTCGACACCCGCGGACACACCGCGGTGTATCATCGATGATGCCGCTCCAAAACGGGGCGGGTGGAGCCCTCGGCGAGGTCTTCGAATCGTTCGGCGTTCCCCCGGAAGTCGCCGTACCGGCCGGCGAGTCGATCGTCGGGGCGGCGGTCTTTCTCGCGGCCTTTCTCGTGCTGTATCTCCTGGGCTCGCGGGTCGTCCTTCCCCTACTCGATCGGATGATGGACGCCCGCGGAATGGATCGACACGCGAAGCTCCCGCTGCGGAAGGTCGCCTGGATCGTCTACCTCTTCATCGGAATCACGGTCGCCTTCGGGATCGCCGGATACAACGGGTTTTTGCGATCGCTGGCGACGATCGCCGCGGCGGCGACTCTCGCCATCGGGTTCGCCATGCAGGACGTGCTGAAGAACTTCGTCTCGGGCGTGTTCATCTTCACCGAAAAGCCGTTCAGGATCGGCGACTGGATCGAGTGGGACGAGGACACCGGCGTCGTCGAAGACATCAGTCTCAGAGTCACGCGGGTCAGATCGTTCGACAACGAACTCCTGACCGTGCCGAACTCACAGCTCACCGGCAACGTGGTCAAAAACCCCGTCGACGCGTCAAAACTCCGGCTCAAGTTCCTCTTCGGAATCGGCTACGACGACGATATCGAGGCCGCCACCGACGTCATCGTCGAGGAGGCAACACGCCACGAGGGGATCATGGACGACCCCGCGCCGTCGGTTCGACTGACCGAGCTGGGCGATTCCGCCGTCGGACTCCAGTCCCGCATCTGGATCGCGAATCCCTCGCGCGCGGACTTCGTGAAGATTCGCGCCGAGTACGTCCAGCGGGTCAAAGAGCGCTTCGACGAGGAGGACATCGACATCCCCTACCCCCACCGGACGCTCACCGGTGGCATCGAACTCGCCGAGGGCCGGGTCGCCGACG
>CAZLHT010000316.1:0-2411 GCA_964559185.1 uncultured Natronomonas sp. | reverse complement strand
AAGAGGGGGATCGAACGGGCTTCCTCGGCGACAGCGCGTTCTGGGAGAGCGTGCTTCCGATCTGTACGTTCGACGCCGCGACGGGGGAACTCGAGGCGGTTCGACTGTATCCGCTCGATCTCGGCTACGGGAAGCCACGGCCAAAGCGGGGGCGACCGGTCCTCGCGAGCGGTGAGACGGCGACCGACATCCTCGAGCACGTGATCGAGCTCTCGGCACCGTACGACACGTCGATCGACCTTGGAAAGGGGGCAGCTCGCGTGGACATCTGACCGTTCCCACTCGTTCGGCCTGTGTCAGCATACCGATTCGTTCGAGGGGAGCGTCGAGTGCTTGCGGAGCTTCGTTCCGCTCTGTTCGCGTCGGGGATCACAGGAACCGGAACGTCTCGAGGTTCTTCGGGGCGAACGTCCGCATGTTGAAATCGTGATACAGCGCCGACGAGAGGTCCTGCACCGAGGATTCGTCGCCGTGGACGCAGAGCACCTTCTCGGGACGGGGGTTCATCGTCCGGACGAAGTTCATCAGCCCCTGTCGATCTGCGTGGCCGGAGAAGCCGTCGACCGTCTCGACGTTCATGTTCAGCGTGAGCGTTCCGCGATCCGAGGAGCGGTCGTTCATCGGGATCTCGTCCCAACCGTTCTGGATCCGGCGGCCGAGCGTCCCCTGCGCCTGATAGCCGACGAACAAGAGTGAGGAGTTCTCCTCGCTTCCGACGTGGTTGAGCCACGACATGATCGGCCCCCCCTCGATCATTCCCGAGGTCGAGATGATGATACACGGGCCGCTGTCGGCGACCTCCTGGCGTTCGTCCTCGCCGCCGTCGATATGGTTGAACTGCTCGGCGAGGAAGGGGTTTTCGTCGTCGTGGAAGATCCGATCGCGAAGGTCGTCGCGGAGATACTCGGGGTAGGTCGTGTGGATCGCCGTCGCCTCCCAGATCATCCCATCGAGGTGGACGGGGACTGTCGGAATCTCGCCCTCTCGCATCGCCTCCTCCAACACGAGCATGATCTCCTGTGAACGACCCACGGCGAAGGCGGGAATAAGGATCTTCCCGCCGTTCGTGGTCGTCCGGCGGATAACCTCCTTGAGCTGTTCTTCAGAGTCTTCCTGATCGGTCTGGTAGTCGTTTCGTCCACCATAGGTCGACTCCATGACGAGCGTCTCGACGCGTGGGAAGTCGTTGACCGCCCCGTTGAAGAGCCGGGTGTCGTCGTAGTGGATATCGCCGGAGAACGCGACGTTGTACAGGCCGTCGCCGACGTGAAAGTGCGTGACTGCAGAGCCGAGAATGTGGCCGGCGTTGTGATACGTGAGCTTCAGGTCCGGCGCGATGTCCGTCACGTCGCCGTACTCGATCGGGATCGAGTGTTTGATCGCCTCGCGAACCTGCGCGGACTCGTAGGGGGGCGTCCGGCCTTCCTTGGCCGCCACGTCGAGGTAATCGAGCGTCAGAAGTCCCATCAGATCCCGGGTGGGCTCGGTGCAGTAAATCGGGCCATCGTAGCCGTATTTGAACAAGAGCGGGACGAGCGCCGAGTGATCGAGGTGGGCGTGAGTCAACACGACCGCGTCGATGTTCGCCGCGCCCGCGCCGAGCGCCTCGGGAACCTGTAAATACGGGACTTCACCCTCGGCACCGGGTTTGTCGCCGCAGTCGATCAGCACGCGCGTTTCGGGCGTATTGAGGATGAACGCGGCGCGACCGACCTCCCGACAGCAGCCGAGCGTCGTGATCCGAACCCACTCGTCGTCGGACATCTCCTCGCGGTGGATCTGTCTGCCGATCCGCTCTAGGATGTCGCGGCGCTCTTCGCGCTCCTGTTTTAGGAAGTTCCGGACGTTCGAGACGGTCGAGGATTCGATCGGCGGGGTTCGGACGACTTCGGGCGTCCAGCCGACCCGCTGGGTGATGTCTCTCAGTGTCGAGCCGTGTCGGCCGATCACCACGCCCGGTTTCTGCGCTTCGATAACGACTTCGCCGGTGTCGGCGTGGAAATCGAGGTCGGTCACGCCTGCTTCTTCGGGGATCACCGACTCGATCTTTGCTTTGGCCTCGCTCGGGCGGGAGAGCACGTCCGGGTCCGGGCGGACGGTGATCCGTTTCCGGAGCTTCGACGCGAGCCGGCGAATCAGATCGCCGTCGCTCGCGAACTTCTTCGGGTCGCGGGTGTAGACGACCAGTTCGGGACCCTCGTACGTCACGTCCGAAACGGAGATATCGTTCGGGACTTCACTGACGATCGTTGCCTTAATCTCGTCGAGTTTCCGCTCTACTGCACTCATACATTAGAAATCCTTGATTCGGGGGCCGGCGGCTCCGCGCGTCGCTTCCGACAGTGGCAGGCGGCTTCGCCGACTGCATCGGTGACAACAGGTCCTGGATTCGGAGATGCGGTGGCTGTCGT
>CAZLHT010000315.1:0-2412 GCA_964559185.1 uncultured Natronomonas sp. | reverse complement strand
GCGTCGTCGACCACGACGAGGACAACCACACCGTCGTCCTCGCGGACAACTTCGACCAGCTCGAGCCGTACCTCCGGGTCGTCGTCAAAGACGAACCGGAGAACTCGACGTTACACGCCGCCTTGCAGACCGAATCCGGCGACGGCCTGCTCGGCCAGATCCGGGAGAACGTCGCCCGACTGAAGCAGTGACACCGCTCGCCGCCTTCGAGTGGAAGTGACTGTCCGGTCGACTCGAGGTCTCCATCGAACTCGATCGTCGTCTCACGGACGACGCGCTTTTCTCTCGTCGATCGGTGACGGACGGTCTGTCTCGCTCGAATGACGGGCGCGTCTCGATCAGGCGTTCGCTCGAATCGAACCGTCGCGATCAGTTCGCGAGTGACGGTGATAGGTGGCTCGAGCGGGTTCGAACGGGGAGCACCGAACAGAGGGAGGACGACCGTCTTCGCGCTGTTCAACTCGACGCTCGCGCTACGATTCACCTACGTTCGTCGCAGAATCGTAGTGGGCTCGGGCGGGTTCGAACCACCGACCTCGGCCTTGTAAAGGCCGCGTCATGACCAGCTAGACCACGAGCCCGCATCCGAGACGAATCGCCCCGTCCGAATAACCTTTACTCTCTCGCGATGCAGGTATCATCCATGGTACTCGAGCGTGTATGGAAGGGGCTTCTCGTGGTGACCGTCCTCGCGGCCGTCGGCGTCGTCCTCGTACAGGCCGGGCTCGTGTCCGCTCCGTGGGGTCCCGACGCGGGAGAAGTCCGCGTCCTCGACGGCGGGTCCGACGACGAATCGCCTGCCGAGGCCGATACCGAATCGAACGGCAGCGCCGGTGACGGCGACTCCGAACCGAAAGCCGTCGTCGACGTCGAAGTCGCGGACTCGTATCAGGAACGGTATACGGGGCTGAGCGATCACGACTCCCTCGAGTCGGGTAACGGGATGTTATTCGTCCACGACCGGGAACAGAACCTGACCTACGTGATGCGGGAGATGGACTTCGACATCGACATCATCTTCATCAACGCCGACCGCGAGATCACGGCGATCCGCCACGCCCGCGCGCCGGGACCGAACGAAGACGGCGAGAACCTCCAGTACTCCGGTCGCGGAAAATGGGTGCTCGAGGTTCCGCGCGGCTACGCGAACGAGACCGGAATCGAGGTCGGGGACGAGGTCGAAATCGACCTCGAGTCGAAGCAGACGACCATCTTCGGGGCGAACGCCCGTGCCAACGCGCTCGAACACGGCGCGGCGACGGCGGACCGCGACGCGGCCGATCCGCCGGCGATCGCCGCTCGATCTATTTCGATTCGTAGATAACCCTTATTGCCGGCGGTCCCGGAATCCAGCGCAATGAGTGGCGTCGACTGGGACGAGGACGACCCGTTCGAGCAACAGCGGGAGGAGATCGAGAACCCGATGAAGCGGTTGTTCCTCGAGTACGGGTCGAACTATCTGGGAGCCGCGTCAGTAGGCGTGATCGCGAGCGTCTTCGCCCGGGTGCTGGATCTGCTCCCGCCGCTTATGCTCGGCGTCGCGATCGACGCCGTGATCCGTCAAGAGATCCCGTACGCCGAGGCGTTCCCGATCGGCGGCGGCCTCATCGCTCCGTACGTCCCCGACGGGCGGATGGCCCAGTTCTGGCTGACGATCGCCATCATCGCGGGCGCCTTTCTCTGCTCGGCGGTCTTCCACTGGACCCGCAATTGGGGGTTCAACACCTTCG
This sequence comes from uncultured Natronomonas sp., assembly GCA_964559185.1. Classification (GTDB taxonomy): domain Archaea; phylum Halobacteriota; class Halobacteria; order Halobacteriales; family Haloarculaceae; genus Natronomonas. The sequence goes on along the minus strand of CAZLHT010000315.1, from coordinate 682 downwards.
CCCAGAACGTCCAGCACGACGTCCGAACCGACACCTACGACGAGATGCAGCGGCTGAACATGGGCTTTTTCGCAGACAGGCAGACCGGCGAGATGATGTCGATCCTCTCGAACGACGTCAACCGCCTCGAGAAGTTTCTCAACGACGGGATGAACTCCATGTTCCGGCTGCTCGTGATGGTGCTCGGCATCGGCGGCCTGCTCCTCGCGATCAACTGGCAACTGGCGCTGGTCGCGCTGCTGCCGGTTCCATTGATCGCCGTCTTCACCTACCTGTTCATCCAGACCATCCAGCCCAAGTACGCCCAGGTGCGCTCGACCGTCGGCAAGGTCAACTCCCGGCTCGAGAACAACCTCGGCGGCATCCAGGTCATCAAGTCCAGCACGACCGAGTCCTACGAGTCCGACCGGGTCGAGGACGTCTCACAGGAGTACTTCGACGCCAACTGGGGCGCGATCCGCACGCGCATCAAGTTCTTCCCCGGCCTGCGCGTCCTCGCGGGGATCGGCTTCGTCATCACGTTCCTCGTCGGCGGGCTCTGGGTCATCGGCGGCCCGCCGGGGCCGTTCTCGGGCGAGTTGAGCACCGGGATGTTCGTCGTCTTCATCCTCTACACGCAGCGCTTTATCTGGCCCATGGCCCAGTTCGGCCAGATCATCAACATGTACCAGCGCGCCCGCGC
>CAZLHT010000314.1:0-2412 GCA_964559185.1 uncultured Natronomonas sp. | reverse complement strand
ACCTCGCTCGCCGGCCGGGAAGGCGTCGTCGTCGCCCGGTCGCTGACGAAGCTCTTCGGGGTGCCCGGACTCCGGGCTGGATTCGCGGTCGCCGAAGGGGAGATATTCAATCGACTCTCCGTCGCCAGGCCCGCGTGGTCGGTCAGCGGCCCTGCAGCCGCGGTCGGGGCTCACGCCATGCGGGACAACGCGTTCGTCGCCGAGACGAGGCGGCGGATCGATCACGAACGGGCGCATCTCCGCGAAGGACTCGAATCCCGCGGATTCGAGGTCGCGCCGTCGGTCTCCCCGTTTGTCCTCTGTGACGTCGGCGAACCGCCGGACGAACTGCTTGCGGCCTGCCGCGACCGAGGCGTCGTCCTCCGAGACGCGACGACGTTTCGCGGGCTCACACGCCACGTCAGGATTGCCGTCCGGACCCACGGGGCGACCGAGCGGTTGTTTTCGGTTCTCGACGAGGTGCGCTGATGTTCGAGTACGACCGAACCGACGATCGGCTGACGCTGATTCGACGCGGTACTCGATGGCTCTCGAACGGCGTCGGCGACGGCTACGCAAGCGCCCACGCCGCCCACAACCTCACCGTTCCGGAGGGGTTCGACCGGACGGATCTCGCGACCTATGCGGCCGAGCGGCTCGGGAAAACCCCCACCGGTCCGACCCTTCTCACTCGCGTTCGCCAGACGTACGCCAGAGGGGCACGATACGGTCCGATCGAAGCCGTCGCGACCGCGGGCATGTCGAACCCGGCGATGTTGCCGATCCCCGGCCGATCGGCCGAGGCTTCCTCGGTCGATTCGGAGGAGGGATTCGAACCCGGGACGGTCAACGTCTTCGTCGGGACGACGCGATCGCTTCCGAACGGCGGCTTGGTCGGCCTGCTGGCGACAGCCGTCGAGGCGAAGACGGCGACGCTTCTCGAGCTCGCCGGCTGCACCGGGACGACGAGCGACGCGGTGGCCGTCGGCTGCGCGACCGGGGGCGAGCTCGCGACGTTCGCCGGCAGCGGCACGAAGATTGGCAACGCGACCCGGGTTTGCGTTCGCGACGCAGTCGTGGCGGCGCTCGAAGCACGTTACGGGGGGTCACCGCCGTCGCCCGAGGAAGCGACGTACGGAATCGAAACGACCGGCAAGGGAGCTCTTTTCAGGCCGTAACACGGGAAGGACGGCTCAATCGAAGTCGGTCGAGTCCGACATCGCGAAACCGGCGAACGAGGCGACGAGTCCCGCGATCACACAGAGAACGAGCCCGGGCGCGAACGAGCCGGTGAGGTCTCTGAGGGTTCCGATGAGGACGGGGCCGAGAAAGCCGCCGATCTCGCCGACGGCGAAGATGAGTCCCACGGCGGCCCCGGTCAGCGAGGGGCCGATCTCGTCCAATTCGACTGGGACCGACCGGATGAGCGGCGAGAGTCCGCCCACTCCGAGACCGACGAGGATGACCGGGGCGGCGAGCAAGGGAACGAACGCCGGCGTCGCAAGGAGGCCGAGTGCCCCGATCGCACCCAACACGCCGCAGACGGCGAGAGACACGCGAATGAGACCGAACGTCTCTGAGATGACGGGGACCGCGAGCACGCCCACGATCTGTCCGACGACCAGCAGCGCCGCGACGGTACCGGCGAGCCCCGGATCGATTCCGCGAACCTCAAGGACGGTGACGAGCCAGCCCTGAATCCCGTGGAGGACGAACAGATACATCGTCCCGAGGAGTATCAAGAGCCGGATGTCGCGGTGGCCGACGACCGCGCGGACGTCCGCCGCAAGCGACGCGAATTCGAAGGATCCCTCGTCCTCGTCGGCGTATCGACCGGGGGGAACGTACCATGCGAGGAGCGCCCAGACTCCGGCGATCGCGACCGTGACGACCCCGCTCGCTGCGAATAGCGGCCGCCACCCGCCGAGGGCCGGGCCGATGATCGGCCGGCCGATCGAGAAGACCGTCGCGCTACCGGCGTAGGTGACGACGAGATAGACCGACGCGGCCCGCCCCACGAGTTCGGAGGGATACAGCTCCGCGGCGAGCTTCGGGAGGCCGAAGGTGAGTCCCGTCGCGCCGACGCCCATCAAGAGCGTCAGCGCCAGCATCGTCGGAAAGTCGGGCGCGAACGCCCGGCCGAACTGTCCGATCCCCGCGAGGACGATTCCGATACCGATGCCGAGACGGGCACCGACACGATCGATGAGGAGGCCGCTCAACAGGCCCAGCGGGATGTACGTCAGCGGAATGGCACCGGTGAGGATGCCCGCCTGCGTGCCGCTCAACTCGAGCGCCTCGATTATCGGGGCAAGATACGCCGGGAGGGAAAACCAGACGAAAAACAGCGCGCCGTAGCCAAGCGAGCCCAGCGAGAGCAACGCCACGTTCTCCAGTGCCGTCGACCGGGTCGTCATCGGCCGACGGTTCGAT
>CAZLHT010000313.1:0-2427 GCA_964559185.1 uncultured Natronomonas sp. | reverse complement strand
TTCTGTTCAACCCGTTCGTGTTACAGCGCCGAGAACTCGAGGAGGCACAGATTCGGCACTCGATGTTCGAACGCCTGGATTCGCGGATCGAGACGGTCAACACGGAATTTCTCGATTCGATGCCGAGGTGGTCCGGTCGCCGACTCACGACCGTCGAACTCGTCCGGTTGGCGATCGAATTCTGGAACGGCAACGAGGTGGACGACGAAGACGGATCACGTCTCGTTCGGACCGATACGGTGCTCGGCCGACAGCCACGCGGTGATTCCGAATGACCCTCGAAGAATCCCTCATCGGCGTCCTCGTCGAACTGGATGCGTTCTTCGAGGCGCTACCGCCGGTTCTCTCGACGGAGGGCTTCATGCTCTACGGCATCGGATTGACGCTGTATTTCGTCGGCGTCACCCAGGCCGTCTCGTGGTGGCGAGCGCGCGAGTACGAGGAGTCGAGATTGGAAGACCTCCTCGACGACGAGACGCTCGATGCGGCGGCGATCGAGCGATCGCTCATCGACGACATCGCCACTCGACAACAGGACGTCATCGCCCCGGCCGCCATCGAGTGGGAGACCCGTGCGGCCCGCGTCGGCGAACAGTGGACGACGACGCTGTACGTCGCGGAGTACCCCGACGCGCCGAAGGACGGCTATCTGAGCGGACTGTTCGAACTCTCCGATGTCGAGTTCGACGTGACTGCCCGCATCGTCCCGAAAAACCAGGGCCGGGCTCGCGACGAACTGCAACGCGTCGCCGACAACCTGCGAGCGGACGCCGATCTGGAGGAGTCGGTCCGGGGCTCGTATCTTCATGAGCGGGCCGACACGGCAGTGGCGACGTACAAAGCCGTCGAGGACGGACAACAGGTCTTCGATCAGGAGCTCGTCGTGACGGTCCGGGCAGACGACCGCGACGAGCTACAGCGGTCGGTCAAGTCGGTTCGTGCGGCGCTTCGCGAACAGCCGGGCAGGCTCGAACCGAAGACCGCGATTTGTACGCAGGACAGAGCGATCCGATCCGCCGCGCCGATCGGGGCGAGTGCGCTCGACAAACGGGCGGTCGCCCTCGGCGGGGCGGTGGGCGCACTCCTCTGTTCGCCGCACAACGCGACCGTTCTCGAAGACGATGGTGTCGAGTACGGGGTTCACAGAACGATCGACACGCCCGTCGTGATCGATCCGTTCGCCCGGGAAGACGGCTACGCGAAGTTCACCGTCGGCGATCCCGGCAGCGGCAAATCGTTCAGTTCGGCGAAACAGTTCATCCGGACACTGGCCCGTGATCCCGACCGGATCGGCGTGGTTCTCGAACCGCTGCAAAACTGGACCGGTGTGATCGACGCCCTGGGTGGTCGCCGAGTCACGGTCGGTGGGTCGCTCGGATTGAACCCCCTCGAGATCAAACCGGCCCCTTCACACGTCATCGAACGTCGCGGGGACGACGCGAGCCCGCTGAAGGAACGGCGGACTCGGGTGCTCAGCTTTTTCACGAATTTCTTCGCCCACCGCGGCGTCGAGCTGGGAACGCGCCGACCCACACTCGAGCGGGCGATCGATATGGCCTACGATCGGCGGGGGATCACAGACGACGTCGAAACCCACCGACGTGAGAGCCCGACCGTCCGGGACGTCCTCGACGTGCTCGAAGCGATGTCCGAGGACCCCTCGGAGTACGTGGTCCGGGTCGAATCCGAGGAAGCAAAGATCGAGGCGGATGCGGTGTGGTTGCTCGGTCAGTTGCGGCCCTTCACCGAGGGCGGCCAGTTCGAAAACCTGGGGCGAAAGAGCGAGTTCGATATTCGCGACGAGAAGGTGCTGTATCTCGATCTCGTCCAGCAGGGCGGCTCGATCGGCGGCCAGACGAGTCTGTTGATGGAACTGCTCATCTCGCTCGTGTACGAACGGGCAAAGGAGACCGAAAAGGAGGTCGTCTTCGTCATCGACGAGGCGCGGTATCTGATGAAGGATTCGGCGACGCTCGAGTATCTCGAGACCATCTTCAGACACCACCGCCATCACGACCTGTCGATCCAGCTCATCACCCAGACCGTCGACGAGTTTCTGTCCCGCGATATCGCGAAGATCATCCTCGATCAATGCTCGATCAAGCAGTTCCACAAACTCGACGGCATGGACGAAGCCATCGCCGAGGAGTTCGGCCTCAACCACGCCCAGATGAGCTACGTCCAAACCGCCCAGCCGGGCGACGAGGAACGGGGTTACTCGGAGGCGTTACTCGGGATCGACGGCGAGTGGCGCGGCATCGAGATTCGAGCACTCGATGCGGAACAAGCCGTGATCGAAAACGAAAAATCGGCGGTTGCAGACCTCGAAATCCGAAACGAGCGATGAGTGTGTCGCTCCGTTCTTCATGACTCATGTTTGGGCAGGCTCCATCCGATAATCAGCGTCGGGTTCGACCTCTTCATCCA